>CAYPMS010000003.1:0-86187 GCA_964411655.1 uncultured Fibrobacter sp. | reverse complement strand
TTTATGTTTTATACGCCGGTATTTCAATGACTTCCTTGTTTTTATCATTGAAAAAGAAATAAGCTGCGGGATATAATTGATTAAACAATGACTAATAAAGAAATGAGAAATTTATGTCCTGCGAGCTAAGTTACTTGTCATTTCATGGTATCATAGATGCTTTACGCAGCGGTGATTACAGTGTTGCATCATCCAGACTCAATGAAATATTGCTCTGCATGCAAATAGAACTCAAAAACAGAAAAGTAGCACCGCAGCTACTTCAGAAACTGCTCATCTCTCTGGATACACTTTTCACAATGCAAAAAATGGAAGATTGGATTGCGGTTGCAGATATTTTGGAATTTGAATTTATAGATATCTGGAAAGAACTGGTGCAGAGTTAATCTGGCCTGTTGCAGGATTCTCTGGCCGAAAGCTGCCCACATGCACCCCATATATCCTTTCCCCTGCTTTTTCTAAGTGTTGCTGCTAGCCCTCTTTGATGCAATTTGTTTGCAAAAATTTCCAGTCTTCCTTCAGCCGGACTTTTAAATCCAGAACTCTTTCCGGGGTTAACCGGAATCACATTTATCTTACAAGGGAAACCACCCAGCAGCTTACCGAGTGCATTCACTGCCTCTTCGGTGTCGGTTTCCCCCTCTATCAATACATATTCAAAGGTCACTCTGCGTCCGGTTTTATCGAAGTATCTTTTGGCTATTTCAATAAGCTGGGCGATAGGATATTTGTTATTAATTGGCATTATTGCGCTGCGCTGCTTATCAGAAAATGCATTAAGAGAAATTGCCAAACCGATGTTAAGATTCTCATCCATAAGTCTCTCTATCGAAGGAATCACGCCAGCGGTAGATACGGTGATCCTCCTACCTCCGATATTAAAGCAGTCTTCATTCATAATAATATCAAGAGCAGATCTGAAATTTTCGAAATTGGAAAGAGCTTCTCCCATACCCATAAACACAATATTAGTGACTGATTTATCTCCTCTGTTTTCCAGAAAATCATTTATCCCAATTAGTTGGCCTATTATTTCATCCTGAGTAAGGTTTCTGACAAATCCCATTTTCCCGGTTTCGCAAAATACACATCCCAAACCGCAACCCAACTGACTTGACAAACAGGCAGTTCTTCTGTCCCTGTCTATCAATAATACACTTTCCACAATATGCGCAGACTCATATAATTGAAATCCAAATTTCACGGCATCATGATTTCTGGATTCCATTGTAGAAATCAGTTCCATTTTCTTTAAAGAGTATTTTTCACTTAGTTTCTGGCGCAGTATTTTGGGCATATTATTCATCATCTCAAATGAATCAACCCTTTTCTGATACACCCATTTTATAATTTGTGTAGATCTGAATTTTTTCTCACCCATCTTTTCTATTTCACCCTCAACAGATGAGATTTTCAGATTTTTAAAACGAATCAATTTATTATTTCCTTCAGACACAAATCACCTATGTTTCTTGCGTTCGCGTTTAACCTGAGAAATACGAACGCCTGTATAAAAAATGTACCACCAATAAAAAAAGCCGTAAGAGCTTTTCTCACGGCTTTGAAATCTATATGCGGTTGGTCGGACTCGAACCGACACAAGCTAGCGCTCACTACCCCCTCAAAGTAGCGTGTCTACCAGTTCCACCACAACCGCATTTTAAAGAACAAAAAATTAACTATTTTGAATCTGCAGGAACAGCGGATTTTTCTATAGCATCTGGATTGTCAAACTGCAGTTCTTCTTCTCCTGCAACATTATCCAATGCCCTTGCAGGAGCGTATTTCTTTTCTTTGGTCATTTTTTCCTGAAGAATTGATGCTTTGACAGAATTGTTCTGCTGGTTTAAAACCAATGACATCAAAACACATAGCAGAAGAAAGACACCACCAAAAATCGCTGTTCCTTTGGTAAGAATATTGGCGGTGTCCTGGGTACCTAAGAGATTACTGGCTCCTCCCAGAGATCCACCAATTGCACCGGAAATACCTCCACCTTTATCAGACTGGATCAGGATAAGAAACACTAAAAAAATACAAACAATAATAAAGAAAAATACCAGAATTGCAAACAGCATAGACTACCTTTGTTAATGTTACATCAAACCGGTTTCACGATACCGGCAAAATCAGAAGCCTTCAATGATGCTCCGCCAATCAAACCTCCATCGACATCACTCTGAGCAAGCAGTTCTTTGGCATTATCCGGTTTCATACTGCCACCGTATTGAATTCTTAAAGATGCAGCAATCTCTTTATTGTATAATTTTTCAATGATATTTCTGATAAAAATATGTGCATCATTGGCCTGTTTTGGAGTTGCAGTTTCACCTGTTCCTATAGCCCATACAGGTTCATAAGCAATTGTACATTTGTTAACAACTGAAGCTTCAATACCCGAGAAAGCACCTTCAACCTGTCTCTTAATAACAGAATCCATTCGTCCGCTTTTTCGTTCTTCCAGGGTTTCACCAACACAGATGATCGGTAAAAGACCTGAAGCCAGGACGGCTTTTACTTTTTTATTAACTGTTTCGTCTGTTTCATGGAAATATTGTCTCTGTTCGGAATGGCCTACTATCACATAGGTAACTCCCACACTTTTAAGCATCGAACAGCTGACTTTGCCGGTATATGCGCCTTTAGATTCCCAGTGAACATCCTGTGCTCCAAGTTTAACTGAGGAACCTTTCAAGATCTCTGCAACTGCCAGAAGATTAGTAAACGGTGGACATACCGCAACATCAACATCAGTTACATTTCCTACTGTTTTTACAACATCCTTAGCCAAAGCTACCGCTTCATCTACAGTAGTGTTCATCTTCCAGTTACCAGCAACAAATTTCTTGCGAGCCATTCTTATCCTTTCAACATTCGAAACTTATGAATAGTCTCTGAATATAGATAAAATCACCCTTAGATTTCAAGTATTTTTTAACAAGACAGGCTGTCAAAAGTTGACAGCCCTAAATTATCACTTATCGTTCAGAGCTTTCACTCCAGGCAGAATTTTCCCTTCCACCAGTTCCAGAGATGCTCCGCCACCAGTAGAAATGTGTGACATCTTGTCTGCTACACCTGCCTTTTTAACCGCCGATACAGAATCACCGCCACCGATCACAGTAGTAACATCTTTGAGTTCTGCAAGAGTTTCAGCAATAGCCTGAGTTCCAACAGCAAATTTCGAAAATTCAAAAACACCCATGGGACCATTCCAGAACACTGTTTTGCAGCCCTTTAGTGCTTTCTTAAAGTTCTCAATTGATGCAGGTCCTATGTCCATACCCATCCATCCATCTTCAATAGCCGCACTGTTAATTACTTTGGATTCGGCATCAGAAGCGAACTGCTGGGTAACCACATGATCCACAGGAAGCAATATCTTTACTCCAGCATTTTTTGCTTTATTCAGGACATTTTTTGCTGTATCAATCATTTCATCTTCGATCAGTGACTTGCCTACAGAAATCCCCTGAGCCTTCAGGAATGTATAAGCCATTCCTCCACCGATAACCAAAGCATCGACTTTGGTCAGCAGGCTTTCCAGTACTGCAATTTTTGAAGAAACTTTTGCGCCACCGATAATGGCAACAAAAGGTTTCTGAGGATTTTTAACTATCTTTTCTTCAAGAAACTCAAGTTCCTTTTCCATCAGAAAACCTGCAACGGCAGGAAGAAATTTAGCCAGTGTTTCTGTAGAAGCATGAGCCCTATGTGCAGTGCCAAAAGCATCATTTACATAAATATCGCCATAAGAGGAAAGTATCTTCGCCATCTTTTCCCGCTCTGAAGCATCCTTGGAGGTCTCTTCTTTGTTAAAGCGGGTGTTTTCCAGAAGCAGAACTTCTCCATTAGAAAGGGAAGAAACCATCTTCTGAGTCTGTTCATCGATAGTACCTGGAGCAAGTTTTACTTCTTTTTTAAGAAGCTTGGAAAGGTGGGCAGCAACTGGTGCCATCTTATGCTTTCCTTCGCTGAACTTTTTTTCATCAAATGCTTTTCCGTCTTTTTCTGCTTTTTCTTTAGCCTTTGCAATGTCTTTTTTAGGGTCGCCCAAATGAGACATCAAAACCAGGCTTTTTACATTCTGTTGAAGAATGTAAGTAATTGTGGGAAGCGCAGCTACTATACGGGTATCATCCTGAATGACACCATCTTTAAGTGGAACATTGAAATCTACACGCATTATCACGCGTTTACCATCAAACTTGATATCCTTAACAGTCTTTTTGGTGATTGCCATTTTTTTCCGCTCCTCTAATAGTATCAAAAATCAGGCGAGTTTTTGTGCAGTGTATAAAAAGAGAAGGAACGGTCTTTCCGTTCCTCCTGGGAAATCTAAGCAAATCCGAAAACGATTTACTTGGAAGCCATAAAACGAACCAGATCTACAACTCTATTGGAGTATCCCCACTCGTTGTCATACCAGGAAACAATCTTGAAAAAGCGTTTCTCACCTTTCAGGTTGTTCTGAAGAGTAGCAAGTGAATCATAGATTGATGAACGGCTGTCATGGATAAAATCGGTAGAAACCAGCTCTTCATCTGTGTAGCCCAGAATTCCTTTGAGGTAAGAAGTGGTGGCTGCCTTCAATTTGGCATCGATCTCCTCGATAGAGGTGTCACGATCTGCACGGAAAGTCAGGTCAACTACGGATACATCGGCTGTAGGAACCCGGAAAGACATCCCAGTCAGCTTACCCTTTGTCACAGGAAGCACCTCACCTACTGCTTTTGCAGCACCTGTTGTAGAAGGAATAATATTCAGAGCTGCGGCACGACCACCTCTCCAGTCCTTCTTTGAAGGTCCGTCAACGGTTTTCTGAGTTGCTGTATAAGAATGAATTGTAGTCATCAAACCAGTTTCGATACCAATACCCTCTTTGAGCAGTACATGAACTATCGGTGCAAGGCAGTTTGTGGTGCAAGAAGCATTGGAGACGATATTATGAACTTTAGGATCGTACTCGTTTTCATTAACACCCATCACGATAGTTTTTACCTGTCCTTTTCCGGGAGCAGAGATGATCACCTTCTTTGCACCAGCTTCCAGATGTCCCTTTGCTTTTTCAGAATCGGTGAAAAGACCGGTAGATTCGATAACATAGTCAACGCCCAGTTCCTTCCATGGCAGTTCAGAAGGATTGCGGGTTGCCATTACACATCTTATCTTGTTACCATTAACAACCAGAACGTCATTTTCCGGTTTTGAATTATCACTTTTCTGAGTTGTTACCGTATGTTTAAACTTCCCATGAATGGAGTCGTATTTCATCTGATATGCAAAGTAATCAGCATCTGTGGAAATATCAACTACAGCAACTACATCAATTTCTTTACCCAGAAGCCCCTGGTCACAGATTGCCTGAAACACCATACGACCAATTCTTCCAAACCCATTAATTCCAACCTTAATTGCCATGAAGTTCCTCCAATACTATGAATAAAAAGAAAGTACGATGTTTTGTACCAGAATATGCTATTTTTATGTTAAAAACTTACCGCGACTAATATAAGTTGATCCAGCAACCGGAGTCAATCAAAATCAACCGTATTACTTATAAAATGTATTAGGAGGACCATGGAAAAATCTGCCACCATTTTCAGATATAAAAGCACCAGTGAGCCCAGACTTTTTTTTATTGCAGGTCCTTGTGTCCTGGAAAGTCGTGACACCACTCTCAAGATCGCAGCGACACTTGCCGGCCTGTCTGCCAGACATAAAGTGGATATAATTTTCAAAGCTTCTTATGATAAGGCTAACCGCACCAGCCTTAATTCTTTCCGTGGTCCAGGTGAAACGGAGGGACTGGAGCTTCTGCGAATTGTCAAAGAAGAAACCGGCCTGCCGCTATTGACAGATATTCACGAGGTATCGCAGATAAAGGAGGCATCACAGGTAGTTGATGTTCTTCAAATACCGGCATTTCTATGCCGTCAAACCGACCTTCTTTATAACGCAGGCAAAACCGGTAAAATTGTTAATGTCAAAAAGGGTCAGTTCATCTCCCCCCAGGAGATGAGATACTCCCTGGAGAAAGCCGGTGAAAACTCCTGGGTTACCGAGAGGGGTACTTTTTTTGGATACAATCGCTTAGTGGTTGATTTTGCAGGTTTCGATACTCTGAAAAGTTTAGGCAAACCTTTGATATTCGATGCGACCCATAGCGTGCAGCAGCCAGGAGCTGGTAACGGTCACTCCTCTGGAAATCGTTCTTTGGCAATACCACTGGCTAAAGCAGCACTGGCAGTAGGAGTCGATGGGTTGTTCTTCGAAGTTCATCCGGAACCGGATAAGGCTCTCTGCGATGGTCCAAACAGCCTTGAACTTAAAGATTTTGAACAGAATGTGCCACGTCTGATAAAGCTGCATGAATATCTGAAAAGCTATTGACGAAAAAGCAACGGAAATGAATTCATTCAGTTTTCATTAAAAACGGTTACCCTGTCATGCCACCCTTTACTTTTGTATACCTTGCCGCAAGAGTCAACAACCAGACATTCAAAACGGGGTCGTAAATTTACAAATTCCAATATTTCTTCTGCACTTCTGCTAAAGAGGCCTGTACTCATGATATCGGCTTCTACCGGGTCCAGACAAAATATAGTCAGGCTCTGGTTTTTCATACTGCTGTATCCGCTTCTGGTATCAAAGAGATGATGATACCTCTTTCCGTCAATAATTCGGTATCTTTCATAGTCTCCACTGGTAACAATCGATCCATTGTCAAGTTCAAGAGCTCCCAGCACTCCATTATTTCTGGGGTGTTGTATACCTATCCGCCAGGGCTTTCCATCTGCCCTTTTCCCTTTTATAATTATGTCACCACCGGCAGAAATCAGATAATCATTAATTCCGTAGCTATTAAGCAGTTTCCCTATTTCCCGCAATACAAACCCTTTTGCAATTCCTCCCACATCGATCTGTGTCTCCGGGTTTGAGAAAAAAATGGAATCACCGATAATTTTTATCTTTCTGTAATCAACCATCTTCAGGGCAGACTGTATCTGCTGTTCAGTTGGCAGGGGAGCATCTGCCTGGGAGTTCTCCCCAAATCCCCAGAGCTTTTTCAGAGGCAGTACCGTCAGATCAAACCCGCCCTCTAATGTATCCCCATAATCCAATGCAAACTGCAGCATCTCCCTAAGCTGAGAAGAAAGAGGCATATTGCTTTTTTTTCTTTCATTAAGCAACCTGACCTCAGACCCTGGGCCTTCCACCGAAAATCGCTCTTCCCAATTTTTTAAAAGAGAATCTATGGAATCCCAGCACTTCTGTGCTACTTTTTTATCCCTGATAACAAGAGTGACTTCGGTAATCGTATCCATACGGAAATACTTCTTCTTTGCCACTTCAGGATTGTGTTTACAGCCAGTACTAAATAGACAGAGAAGAACAATTAACAATTGTTTTGGTGAAACCATGAGATGATATCCTTATATTTTAAATTTCCACCAAAAAGATCCAGTGCACTTCCCACAGTCACATCTACCTTAAAATTTCCAGCATCCCGAATACGCTCCAGATCAGTAATCGAGCTCACCCCCCCGGCATAAGTAACCGGAATCGGAGAACATCTGGCTAAAAGAGATACCAGTTCTTCATCAATGCCCTCTTTTTTTCCTTCCACATCTGCAGCATGGATAAGAAATTGATCACAATAATTAGCCAAAGTACCAAAAGTATCGGTAGAAAGTGATAACTCTGTAAACTTCTGCCAACGATCGGTGACTACAAAATACTGTCCATCTCTTTTTTTGCAGCTAAGATCCAGCACCAGTCTCCTTTTTCCCACAGTTTTAGAAAAATGTTCAAGCCTTTCCCATTGTACTTTTCCTCCGCTGAAAACATAAGAAGTGACAATTACATGAGAAGCACCAGCGTCCAGAAAAACAAAAGCATTTTGAGGTTTAATACCGCCTCCAACCTGTAATCCACCCGGATAAGCATTCAAGGCCTGTATTGCCGCACTTTCATTTCCCTCACCCAGCATTATTACGTGTCCATCGGTAAGATTATCCTGTTTATAGATTTCTGCATAATATGCCGGACTGAGATCGGTCTGAAAATTGGTGACCAGTTCGGCTTCTTCGTCAGAAAGGGTGCTGCCAACAATCTGCTTCACTTTCCCGCCATGGATGTCGATGCAGGGATGAAATTTCACATTTTACTCCTGAAATGGGAATTTTTTTACGTTTTTTTATAAGAATTATTTTCATCCAGTTTAAAAATCCACCCTGAAAATAGTATGTGCCTGTTCTGTTCCTGTTGTTTGACTGGAATCCATAAACATATTAATTTAGATAATTATGTTACATGCAATCTCATTTTAAGAAGGAGAATAGCCTCATGCATCTGAAAATCATTGGAATTGCAGCAATATTTGTTGGTTTGATTGGATGCTCAGACAACAGTAAAATCAAAGAATCGGTCCAGGAAAAGCATCCTGATGGATCACCCAAGAAAGTTATATATTATAAAGGATCACCGAAAAACATAGTACGTACCACTTTTTACCACGCCAACGGCAAAATACAATCGGATTCCTATTTTAAAAATGGTAATCCTGACAGTACCCATACAATCTATTACGCCAGCGGTGCCAAATACAAAGAATGCTTTTACAAAGATGGCAAAAAGCAAGGACCGGAAAAATCCTGGTACGAGGATGGTAAAATCAAAAGCGAAGCAAATTTTGTAGATTCTTTGGCTGAAGGTCTGTTTAAAACCTATTTCGAAGATGGTAAAGTACAATCAGAGGTCACCTTCAAAGCAGGGAAAAAGCATGGTCAAGAAATCACCTATTATCCATCCGGAATTAAAAAGACACTCAAGACCTATGTTAACGGCGATAAGGAAGGCGTAGAGCAGGAATGGTATGAAAATGGAAAGATGAAAACAGAACTCAATTATAAAAAGAATGTTCTTAATGGTCCTTTTACTACCTATTATAAAAATGGGAAGAAAGAGGAATCTGGATTTTACAAGGATGGAAATTATGATGGGGAACGCTTTATGTATAAAGAAAATGGAAAAGTTCGTTCCAGAGCCAAATATGTAAATGGTGAACAGGTAGAGGGCGAAGTTTTCTAAGAATGTACACGGGGCAGACATTTCTGCGCTGCCCCTCAAAAAACACATGTTATCCAGTGAATATCGATTTAACGTTTTTTCCAGGCAGTCTGCTATACAATTTGTTATCTTTCAGCATTGTTATCATAGAAAGTCAGATCAGGCTTCCGGCAATATTACTCTTCCACCCTTAAATATCACAATGTTATATTTATTGATGTATAAAAATTGATATTTTTGTTGTATAACAATTGATATTTCAGGTTGTTACGTTTCAACTTTTTTGTCTTCTGTTGAACAAATTGTCCCATCATCAGCGGTTTAACTATATTTATGACATATTGGTTTAATCCTGGCAGAACTGTAATATTAGCTTCCGGCTCACCGCGCCGGAAACAGATTCTCTCTTTGATGGGATTTTCTTTTAATACTGTTGTTCCAACTGAATTTAATGAAAAGTTATATCTGGATCCTGATCACCTTAACGAGTCTTTGCAGAATTTAGCATCAATTAAAGCAAAATCTATTTCGGAAAATAACCCTCAGGCATTGGTTTTAAGTGCAGATACAGTAGTAGTTAATGATTCGGTTATTTTAGGAAAACCAACAGGTTATGAAGATGCATTTAAAATGCTTAAAAGTCTGTCGGGTAAAAAACATAAGGTGGTAACCGGCGTGGCACTGCTTTGTGCTGAGGAGAATTTCTGCAAAACAACAGTTGTAAGTACATCTGTTTTTTTTCGAAATATCTCAGATCAGGAAATCGAGCATTATCTTCATTTTCCAGAGTATCAAGATAAAGCCGGTAGTTACGCAATTCAGGGCAAAGCAATGATTTTTGTAGATAGAATTGATGGTTGCTTTTATAATGTGGTCGGACTGCCGGTATCCGGAACGATCAACCTGTTTAATGAATTCATTTTCCGAAAGGAACCCTCAAATGTCTGAGAATAATGAAACAGATCTTAACGCTGCGGACCTTTCAAGGGACCGGGTTGGAGATATTCTCCGTAAAGAGAGAATTACCCGGCGAATTACGGTGGAAACCATTGCAAAGGATCTAAAGCTTAATGTGAAATACATAAAAGCTCTGGAAGCCAGTGAATATGAAGCACTGCCAGCAGATCCTTATGTCAGGGTATACCTGCGCTCATTAGCAAAATACCTGTCCCTGGATTCTGAAGAGATTTTGAAAAAATTCTATTCAGAACGGGGCATGAGCCTAGAGAAAGAAACCGCTTCCAAAATTACAGTAAGCATGAAGGAAAAAGAGGAGACCAGAAGTCCGATGCTCTTTATAGTATTGATTCTGATCGCACTCTTGGCTGGTTTCAGTTTCCTGGCAAACAAAAAAGGATGGATCTCCTCACCTGATGATTTAATTATCGATAACACATCCAGCCTTCAAACAACACAGGACAGCATCATTGATTCTCTTGCAGATGATGACAGCCTGTTTTCTGATGCACCAGCGCAGAATACCGATAGCTTAGCTATGCTTTCCGATACAATGGTGGACACTACCGGTTTATTGAGTTTGAAACTTGATGTAATAAGCGATTCGGCCTGGGTTCAGGTATTCTCAGATGGCACCTCATGGAAAAACATCATCACAAAAAACCAGAGCCGTACCTTTACCGCTAGAGACAGTTTCAACGTTCACGTAGGGAACAATTCAACTGTTAAATACAGTTTTAAAGGGAAACCGATCACTGTAAATGGTACTGGAATAGTTGCGTTCAAACTGGATAAAAGCGGCAAACCGATTATCTGGACTCTTTCAAAATGGAATTCGGTGTTTAAAGAACGCCTGTAGATTAACAGTCTAAAAATATGTGGATCGATACACATGCACATCTTTTTGACTATGAGCCGGATTCTCTTAAAATAGTAGTGCAGGAAGCCTGCGATGCATCGGTTGAGATAATCCTTTCGACCGCAACCAATATCTCCAACGCAATTACGGTTGCAGAGCAATGTCAGAGTTCTGATCACATCTACGGTGCTGTTGGAGTCAGCCCTTTTGACGTAACCAGTCAGAATTCTGACTGGTTTTCATCACTGAATTCATTACTCAGAAAACCCCGGATCATTGCTTTAGGTGAAATTGGGTTAGATTCTACTAATCCCAAGTATCCCCCATCAGCTAAGCAAATTCCTTTTTTTGAAGCTCAGCTGGATCTTGCCGCGAAGCTGGATCTTCCAGCAATTGTCCACTCACGTGGTTCAGAAAAAAAAGTAGTGGAGATCTGCAGATCCATTGGTATAAAGCGGGTTCTGTTTCATTGTTTTACAGGCTCGCTCGATGATATGCACGCAATAATCGATGCTGGTTTTTTTCTCTCTTTTTCAGGAATAATCACTTTCAAAAATGCAGCAATCAGAGATCTGGTATCTTCGGTTCCCATTCAAAGAGTATTGATCGAGACCGATTCCCCCTATCTTTCGCCTGTTCCTTACCGGGGGGAAAAGAACCGTCCTGCCCTTCTTAAATACACCGCCACTGAGCTTGCCAAACTGCTGGATTGGGAAAGTGACAAGCTTCAGATTCAGTTGGAAAAAAACTTTAACTCACTTTTTTTTAACGGTTCCCTTTAATATTTTACAGATTTGAAACTGTTAGGATCGAACCATGTGGACTTTTTTCTTAATAATAGCAATCTTTGGCATTTTATTTCTGATGGTATATCTGCTGCTTGAGCTTAATGAACTGGAAAAAAAAATCACCAGTATCGTCCAGGAAATAAAAGACCATTATAAAAGTTAAGTTATAGGCAGGCAATCGAAGCAAAGGTTATATATAGATGAGCAGAAAAGCAGTTATCAACCGTAAAACAAATGAAACCGATATTACAGTTGAGATAAATCTGGATGGTTGCGGCAAATATGAAATCGCCAGTGGAAACGGATTTTTGGATCACATGCTTTCTCTTTTTTCCAGACACGGTCTGTTTGATCTGAAGTTAAATTGTAAAGGAGATACTGAAGTGGATTTTCACCACAGTGCAGAAGATATAGGCATCTCTTTGGGAATGGCTTTACAGAAGGCTTTAGGTGACTGCAAGGGAATAAAAAGGTATGCATTCAGCTATGTTCCTATGGATGAATCTTTAGCCAGAGTATGTCTGGATATTGCCGGAAGACCTAATCTTATTTATGAAGTGCTGTTGTCTGATCGGCAGATCGGAAATTTTGACTGTGACCTTATTCACGATTTTTTCAAAGCCTTTACCGATCATTCCCGTTGCACAATTCATGTTGATTTGATCCGAAGCCGTAACAGTCATCACGCAATCGAAGCTATCTTTAAGGCTTTTGCCAAAGCACTTTCTGAAGCCTGCAGCATTAATCCCCGATCCTCAGATTTACTTCCTTCGACTAAAGGAGTGCTCTAACCCACATTCAGGCTTGTGTTTTGCTGATTTTTTATAATATCTGTTTGGAAAAGCCACTCTCTACCTCAAAAAAGCGCAGGCACCGAGGGAGGTGGGCAAAAGGTTTCCGGAAGATCGAAATATAAGGCAATTTTTCTCCCAAAAGAAACGTAATGGATTTTATCTTGTATGAAGTAAAAAATAATCACGTTCAATAAGACATTTTTTTTAAAATAATCAGCACCGGTTTTATCCTGTTAGCCATAAATCATTGAAAAATTTAATGGAAATAATTTTCCCAATATTGTAATTTTAGTATCTGGTAAATAAATAGAAATACTGCGGAACGGTCAAGTTGACTTTATAAAGGAGGAACGATGCTTCGCGGAAAGCTCCTTGCTGGAATTCTTTTGGTTGTGGTTATTATAGGTTGTGCAAAGAAAAAAGATCAAAGCGATACAGAATTTTCACAATCTTCAAAAAACGCTGTTCAATCGCAGTCTTCGACTGCAGATATCTTTGAGGAGTTTTATAAAGAAGACACCGACACTCCCGAACCATCTACTCCCAAAAGTAATTCAAAACAAGAGTCTTCCAGCTATAGCAAAACAACTTCTACAACTGAAACACCTCAATTCTCCAGCACAGGAAGGTACGTAGTACAGATTTCAACTGTCGGTTCACGAGCTTTGGCTGATAGACTGGTTGAGGAGCTTGAAGCTAAGGGATATCCTGCTTATGTCGCTGAAGTACAAAACCCTACTCCTGAACTTTTCGGTACATATTACAGAGTACGTATCGGACGTTTTGCTCAAGTCTCTGCAGCCAGAGATTTCGGAAATGAAAGTCTAAAACCGTTGGGGTATGATTTCTGGGTAGATAATAAATCTAATGACAATATCGGAATCGAGGGAAGCGGTTTTGGTCAGACTACCCCTACTTCCAATTTCAATAGTGGATCATCGTACCAAAGTTATCAGACCTATCCACCTGCTCCTGAACAAAATGTTCCAGTTGAAACCTATCCCTCATCAGTCCCGAATCAGAGTATGCCAACTGCGGATCATTCGACATTACCAGAGCAAAGTACTCCGGCCGTAAGTTACCCTCCACCACCTTCGGTAACTCCGGCCCCTTCAATTCCAGCAGAAGAACCTGCATCAGTAAATACCACCAACTCATCTGCGATACCGGCATCTTCAGGTGCCCCTCTGGATGATGAATGGTGATTCTACAATATTCACTCTTCCCGAAATAGGAATACGGGGTTTTGCAATCGCAAAGCCCCACTTTATTTATGTCACTGGTAGCATTATATAACCTTGGTTGCAGTAAGAATATCATTGATGGTGAGAGGATTCTGTATCTTTTTAGATCCGCCGGTTTTGAACTGACCAAAGATCCTCAGATTGCCGATATCATTATTGTTAATACCTGTGCCTTTATCAGAGAGGCTCAGCAGGAAGCAATTGATACCATCCTTGAAGCTGCATCCCAAAAAATTAACGGACGTTGTCAGACCCTGATTGTCAGTGGCTGCTTTTCGCAAAGATATCGGAAGCAAGTTGCAGAAAAATTCCCTGAAGTTGACTTGTGGGTCGGTGTCAATGATTGGCAGGAAATGCTCCGCAATCATTACAAACAGATGAAACCGTCAACTTACAAAAGAGAGCTCTGCGGACTGCAGGCTACTCAATATTTAAAAATCGCTGAAGGTTGTTCTCACGGTTGTACATTCTGTGTCATCCCCAGTATCCGCGGCCGTTTTGTCAGCAGAGATAACCGGGAGATAATCGATGAAGCCAGATGGCTTTATCAAAACGGTGTAAAGGAACTGATCTTAGTTGCTCAGGATACATCTTTCTTTGGCAGAGATTGCGGAAGCTCTCTTACCTCTCTGCTCGAGCAACTGCTGGCAAAAACCGAATTCCCCTGGATTCGCTGCATGTATCTGCATCCCAGATATGTCGACAGATCTCTGCTTGAACTGATATCAAAGGAACCACGCCTCTGCTCCTATTTTGATATTCCACTTCAGCATATCTCTGAGCCAATACTTCGCTCCATGAACAGGTCTCCTTTAACAAAAGAGATCTACGGACTTATAGAACAAATAAGAACACTTGTTCCAGATGCTTCAATACGGAGCTCTTTTATCCTGGGCTTTCCAGGTGAAACAAACACCCATTTCAAGGAACTGTTGAATTTTATTGAGTTTGCCCGCTTTGACAAACTGGGTGTTTTCCCCTTCTCTGCAGAGCAAGGAACAAAAGCCTTTGAATTGAAACCACGGCCAAGAATATCTACCGCCATAAAAAGATGTGAAGAACTGATGCTGGTACAAAGAGAGATAAGCAGAGAAATCTTAGAATCTAAAATTGGTTCAACTCTGGAAGTAATAATCGATGATGTCAGTGATGACCCTGATTTTAATTTTGAAGCCAGATCTCAATATGATGCCCCGGAAGTAGACGGGAAAGTACTTCTGACCAGCGGGAATTTTACCCCTGGTACCATTTCCAGTGTAAAAATCATAGGAGCTTCAGACTATGATCTTTTTGCAGAACCATTGTCCTGCAGGTAATTGCTTCCTGTGCTAAAAGTTATTATTTTTCAAGACCGATATTATACCGGAATTAATGTGTAAATTTTTTCTGTTGGTATTAAAGGAGTAGTTGCATATGCCGACATATGAATACAAATGTCAAAAATGTGGTCTTGTCTTTGAAGAGTTCCAGAGTATCAGTGCAGAACCACTAACAGCTTGCAAGAACCAGGGTTGTGATGGCACGGCAAAACGGCTCTTCTCTCCAGGTGCCGGATTTTTGTTCAAGGGAAGTGGTTTCTATATTACAGATTATCGTTCTGATTCCTATAAACGTTCGGCCAGCTCCGAAAGCAGTTCTTCATCTTCGAGTACCTCATCGGCAAGTTCAACCTCTTCCAGTAAAAGTTCTTCTGCCTGATTTTTAACTGATAAGGATTCTTTTTTTAATGTTTATCGATGAAACGACAATATTTGTAAAAGCAGGAGATGGTGGAAACGGATGCTTCTCCTATGAACGTTTAAAATACAAACCTAAAGGAAAGCCTGATGGTGGCGATGGCGGTCGTGGAGGCCATATTTATGTAAGCGGCTCAAGACAGATCCATACACTTCAGGACATCGCCTATCATCAGCAATATAAGGCAGAACGCGGTGCACATGGAAAAGGCTCCAATAAAGTAGGTAAAAATGGAGAAAGCATTACAATTAAAGTTCCTTTGGGCACTGTAATCTATGATAACGACAGTGGTGAACTGTTAGTAGATTGTCTGCAGGAAGATATCCCGGTAATAATTGCCAATGGAGGAAGAGGAGGAAGGGGCAACGGAACTCTTATGTCTTCCAGAAATCCCAATCCTGATCATTCAGAACCAGGGAAACCCGGGGAAGAAAAAAATCTCAGATTGGTACTGAAAATATTGGCAGATGTAGGCCTGGTAGGCCGACCCAATGCTGGCAAATCTACATTCCTTGCGAAAATCTCCAAAGCTAAGCCAAAAATTGCCGATTACCCCTTTACCACCACCAGCCCGAATCTGGGAATAGTGAAAATGGCTGGTGGATACGATTCTTTCACTGTGGCTGATATTCCAGGGCTTATAGAAGATTGCCATAAAGGGAAAGGCTTAGGAATTCGATTTCTACGACACATTGAGAGAACCAAAATCCTGGCCATACTTGTTGAAGCAACCTCCACCGATCCACTCGCCGATGCAGATGTTCTTCTAAATGAGCTGGCACATTACAGCCAGGAACTGGTGTCCAAACCTAAATGTTTTATTCTTTCAAAATCGGACCTGCTTCCTTCTGACTCTCACCTGAAACTGCCAAAAGACTGGCTAACCATGAGTGCTGCAACCGGAGAGGGAATCGACACAGTTTTAAAGAAACTATACAGCATGGTCGTTAGTGCTAAAGAAGAAAACGAATAAGTAATTCCCGGGAAAGTAGGATTTCAGACTTAGTTAGCTCCCTCGCTGAAAAACCGCCCCTGGTACTTAGCATGGGTGAGATTCCCGATAATGTCGAAACTTTCTACAATACAAAAAGGCTAATTTTTACTATTGTTTATCTGAAATCCTGAAGAATGGTATCTGCAGGTAATTTATTGTTCAGGTTGGCTCGATGCTGATTAACCGTCGTTTGTTATTTCTCCCTCAACGGTATCTTACGTTTTGGCAGTTTTTGACTATATTAATCGTATAAATATATTTTTGTTATGTTAATTTTTTTGAAGTATCTATATCGAGTTAAATTTCTGAATCTTCAGTTCAGTAATTATCAGGATATTTTTCAGTAGAATCGGTTTCTTAATTTCGAGGGGATAGATCATGAGGAAAAATCAGATTAAGTGCCTAAGTGCCATTTTCTTAATTGCCACGGTTTCGATTTCTCAAACCATCCGACCATCACAACCTACTCATCTTATGTACACCCCTACCCCCAATGTCAATCCGGCATACCATCTGGTGCTCGGACTCCATGAGATCTCATTTGCCTTACCAGCCAAACTACAGCTTCAAATGTCACTGCTGGATAACATCGGAAGAATTAATTTCGGCGCCAAATATGGTTTTCTGAGCAATATGGCGGTTGGTGCA
The DNA here is from genome assembly GCA_964411655.1 of uncultured Fibrobacter sp. Lineage (GTDB taxonomy): Bacteria > Fibrobacterota > Chitinivibrionia > Chitinivibrionales > Chitinispirillaceae > JAAYPC01. Next base: position 69,094 of record CAYPMS010000003.1, on the reverse strand, counting down.
GGTATGGCTTATAACTTTATTCATATAGGTGATGGAAGTCATGGAATATGGGATAAACCGCGACTGGGAGCATTTCTTGCCATAGGATTGATTGGGAACCAAAAAAGCTCATTTCAACTTAATATTACCCCGCACACCCAGATTGGAGAATACTTCTCGGTTGGCCTTGATTTAGGGCTATTGAGTTCACCTCATGAAATGTGGTCAATAATCTGGGAAGTGGGAACCTCTGTTACCAACTACGGTGGTGGTCAGTTTTACCTTAACACTGATATCGGAATACGTATTAATCCCCCCAGTGCAAAGTTTCTGTTTTTTGATTTAGGAATCGATCTTACAGAATTTCATGTAGGTGGGGCGAACCCTTCAGTTTCTCCATATATCGATTTCACCTTTGCCATGAAGACTAAATAATATACGAAAACCTGCAGAAAACGAGTATAACCACGGGATGTGGTAGTAGTTACTCCTGGTCCTGATTCGTGATATCCGTGTGTCCGTTGTCTTTTCTTTTTCGTGTGATTCATATTGATTCTTATATTTCAGCAGGCCATAGTTTTACAGAATCATTTCATGGTGATCCGGAAAATAACCGGATCAGAGTCTGGCAATTTATAAATACTCTATTCCTTCCAATTCCAATTCTATTCTCTCCCAATTTTACTCCCAATTTTAGTTTTTTCCGGCATGAACCATTGGTAGAGTGCCGGGACCGTGGTCAAAGCGTCATCATGCACTGGACAAAGCCTTTACAAGTACCAGTCCATTTTGGACAGCTATACCAAAGAGTGCAATAAATTATCTCTCTTGCTTTGGCAAAGTAGATCCCGGCAGCAGAATCTGACAGGTAAACCAGATTCGAGCTTTTTGGCGGGCTCAATTCCGACTTGCATCGGAACGCATATGCGCTGCATTTAACTGATGATTTTAGGTTTATTGCTGTTTTTCGGGCAATTCATGGATTGATAACCAGCTTCATAATCTTGCTTTTCACCTGTTTCTTCTGATCTGGTGCAGAACCGATAATCTGGTAAAGATAAATATCGGGACTTAAAAGGGTTCCTGTCTGATCTCTTCCATCCCAGAACTGTCCGTTAACCGCATTTTTAATCACACAAACCGGCTTTCCACTGAGAGTGTAAATCTTGATAGCCACAAACGTCTTATATGATGTCTGAGTGGGAAAGAAGTAGAATTTTGTCCCTCTGCCCATTCTGAATGGATTGGGAGAGTTAAAGACCCGATCCAGCTCAAATTCCTGTGGCTGAGTAATTCTTACTTTGAAAGATGCCTTTGACAGGTTACCATTAAGATCCCTGGCTGAAAAATTCAAAGTATAGATTCCGGGCTTAAGTACATATTCCCTTAACAGAGCTGTACCCTTACGGTAATCGCCTTCAATGAACCGGAACTTATGATTAATGTTTTGTTGGCCCAACACCCCTTCGATCTCCATATTAAGCCCTTCATCAGGCCCATTGCCAATGATGTCCACACCACTTGGATCATACACTTCAATCTCACACTTCAGTGAGTCCATAGATATGATATGATCACTGAAAGACATTTTCGCGGTGGACATCTCCGGGTAATCGTGTACCGGTCTCAAAGTTATTTGAGGACCAACAGAGTCATTGGCGGTCATTGATGAATCGGTTCCGCTGAAAATAATATTGCTTTTGCAACCTGTTGCAGCTTCGTTTTTCCCCTCTCTCCAGGCATAACCGGTCAGTTTCACACCATCTTTACCAAATGAAAGATTTCCCGGTAGCTGAATTGTCTGCTGAAATTTCCCATTGTGAATCTGTGTTCTTCCCATAAATATAGTTCTGCCTGGTTTTATGTAACGGATCGATACATCTTCACCGCCATCATTTCTGCCTGTTTCTTCGGGAGGGTTAAAGAGCCCCAGATGTATAAAAGCCGGTTCAGAAGAGCCAAAAGAAGAAACAATGTTGCCGTTTTTATTTACAACAGCACCAGTAACTGTAATCTGCTGCAAAGCCATCAGAGTGTCTATTTTTTTGCCGTCCTTATTGGTAATCTCCATTTGTATAGAGTATGTAGGTATCATGATAACAATTGATGGGTCACCCAGAATTGCATAAGAACTGGAAGCACTGCTGGAAGATCTGATTTTAACCTTATAAAATGCCATTCCTACAGAATTGACAGTATCCTGATTGAAAAGTATGGAATAAAAATTCATGGCCAGTTTTTCATTTGATAATGCATATGCAGTTCTGGTGCTGGAAAGGGAGATAATAGAACCGTATTTCCCAGTCAGAAGTAAAGATGAAAGGCAGTCAGAATTAGGCATATCGAATCTGCCAACAGAACAGGAAAAGGAGGATATGAGGGGATATCGGTTTTTATTTATTAATTTATCCACATCCACATTCTGCAAAATTTTTTCCTGAGCCCATTGATCGGCACCACCATGCCCGAAATAGTTCACATACCCTACTCCGTTATTTATCTCATTTATGATTGCTTTTGAAGCCTCAGGTTTCTGACCTGCAGAGTTCCATTTGTAATCAAAGAGATATACCTTACTGATGTTAATTGAGGGGTTGTTAATTTCGATTTTAGATGCAGCTGAATCAGATGATTTATGATGTCCGATCCCATCAGGGGAGGAACCCTGCCTGTCATCATCAGCCACAAGCAATGCCCTGTTTCGCCAGTCGGAGTAATCGGCTTTCTCAGGATCTTCCATAGTGATTATTTTATCTACAACATTAGCGGCCTCTTCCTTGCTACTGCAGGTTATTCTTCCCACAGCCGCCTGACTGATACCATTATATAAAGTAAAGAAATCCTCTCTTACATTAAATCCATCATAGTAAACAGGAATAAAAATCGACTTACTGGACATTCCTTTGCCTTTGTAATCATAATGTCCACCGCCGAAAAGAAGAACATAACTGAGATACTGACTGTTTTTCCAGTAATTCTGAACATATGCAATGAAATTGCGGATTGAAACTGGATCGATATCTCCACCGGCAAAAGCATCGTAAACATCTTTCACATTAACTATACGCGGAGCATTAAAACCCATCTTCTTTTTGTGTGCTGCAAGTCTTTGAGCTTCAGATATGAATTCCGGTGCCGAAATAATCAGATAATCGGTGCTGTCAGAAGTAGCCCGAAGATTTTCCACCAGAAAATCAGACCTTATTTTTTCCGAAACGGTACTTCTTTGGGGCAGCAAAGTCAAAGCCTTTTCACTGCATACCATGTATCGTATACCTTTACCTCCAGTATCTGTCCAGGTGAAGAAACGATTGGCAAAGTTTCTGATTGTATCTACAAGTGATACCTCTTTTTCATCATTTGAAATCCTGAAAATGTAAAGTAAATCATTGGTGGTAACCTGAAGCCTGTAAGTGTAAAACAGGGAATCATCCGGAGAGAAAATCTCCAGTTTTCCTGCATCTCCAATAACCAACTTTCGCATGTAATTAACCCGTATGTTCTGCAGCTCCAGAGTATCATTATTTGTGGTGGAAATATTTAAAACAAGGTTTCCCCAGTTTTCTACCACATATTCATGCATATCCATTACCAATGGCTTTCCCAGTGAAACCTGTAGAGAGTAACTTCCTGGAATGACAGATATGGAGCCTCCCTGAGATGTATCCAGTCCGGGGAGTGTCATTCTAAAAGCAAAATTGCGAGCACTGGTTATCTTTTCATACCAACACCAGCTCAAGCCACCTTCATTACCGGACAACTGCTGAGTACCTTCGGAATTGTAAAACATGATCTGGTTACCAACAGTGGAGATTGTATCAGCCAAAACAGTGGATTTAGTCATTGGCTTTACAGTTGCAGCACTGCTGCCCGAAGTAACTGTTAGCCAGTATTTCCGGTAATCGTCATACCTGTCGAGATTAAAGCGAAATTTCCCGTTGGTATCGAAAGTCCAATCGGATGCACCGGTGACAAAAGCCAGAAAATAATCGTCTGAATCCACAAATGTATTCCGGTTTTTATCGATCCGTAAGAGAGGTACTTCAACAAGCCCCGATGGAATGTCCGCAGGATCCAGCATGCCATTTGGCAGTTCCCCCTTCTGCGATGCATACAATACCACTGCATCTGTATTCTGTCTTCCGAAATTTCTGATTATGGTATCACCGGGAATCAGAAGTATTCCGTTTTCATCAGTAGTCATCTCATTGAATCCGGTACAGCCATCACCAATTCTGAAACGGTAAATTTTCTGACCTGGAACAATCGGAAAAGTGCCCTGGGTCACTTTTGAAAGTTTTCTCTCTGCATACCATCTGGCTGCAACAGGGAAATTGTCCACTACATTGCTTAAAATCGGCTTTCGATCAGAAAAGGAAGCAGAGAAATGCCTGGAAGCTGGACTGGAAGGAAACTCAATGATACAGCTTGCTTTATGTAACACTTTGACTGTATTGGTCTTCTCATCATAGATAAAGGGACGGATTATCAGATGCGCGGTGCGCATCCCCTGAAGAGTGCTGTAAACAGGTTCGCAGATCCAGGGATTATTAAATTTTATCTGCGGTTGGCGTTTCTCTGTCAGATTTTTGTGCTTAAGTAAAGTTTTCTCCAGAGAAACCGTTTTAACCGATTCAGAATTAAAATTTACCCTTATCTCTCCTTCAGGAGGGACACCCAGCAGCATCGAATATCCTGGTAACACTGCTTCTCCATCTTCACCCAATACTGTGTTAGAGCCAGAAAAATAAATTTCACTATGCTGCTCAGAATTTTGTGTCTCTATCTCATAATTTTCAAGATCCCAAGAAAATGAGTATCTGGAAGTACTGTTTTCAGAAATCTGAATTTGGGCTGAAAGCTCAAAAACAGTAAGACTCAGAAGAACCGGAAGCAAATTTTTTAAAGTCATTTTGGGAAAACCATCGAATATTTAAATCAATCTGAATTTTTTCTTATCCCAAAATAATAATTTCCTTTCACAGAAGTCGAGCCACGCAAAGAGAATAATATCATGTAATTTGTGTCTGCAGATGCAGGCACAAATTACAATAAGGAAGAAAAGATCTTCAGGAGGATACTTTCCTGTTTCTGATTTTTAGTTTTTTTCCATTACCCGTCACCAGATCATATAAAAGGAAAGAGAAGCTTTTATGAGAAGATTTGAGATGTTTTTTTCGATTATTAAGGATCACTTTATGAATTCTTTTAGCCTGTAATACAAAAGATTCCAGATTAGCTTCAATTAGTTGTGGAAAAGGCGAGCCATCGGTTTCGATAGCCAGAAAAGGGAAGTTATCAAATTCTGAAAAATTCAGATTTTGTTCCTGTTTCCCCTGCATTCTTTTCTTGCCCTCAAGATTCATTTCTTTTTTCAGAATTGCCTCTGCGACTCTGGATGGCATGCATCCAAATGGGCCAATGGAGATTACTCCACAGGAATCATGGAGAATTTCACGTAACCCAAGCCCCACAGTAAGTATTGCTTCACCCCTGAAATTTTCATTTAACAGATGTGTTACCCCTTTAATTGTTTTAGCTACATCAACCATCTCAAATCTGTACAATCTGCTTTTGGATAATATTGTCTTGATATGCCATTCCCACCATTCCTGGATCTGAGAGGTGAGTTTCATTCTAATCTGCTCTTTTAAGGAAAACTGTCTTTCAGATAAGCCGGAATTCAGAACATAATTACTGTAACACATATACTCGGCTATTGGTGCCACTCTGACCATAAACCCTTGATCTTCCAGATAATCAACTAAATTTTTCCTCGAGAACTCTTCCCTGCGCACATAGATTTCTCCAATTAATGAGATTACCGGTAATTGATAAGGGTCCATTTTCAGAGGAATCATAGAAAGTCTGGATGCAATGTTTTCCAGCAGTGTTGTGAGTCTAATCGAGTACCTGCCTTCAAAAAACTGCAACAACTCCTGCCATACCGATTCAAGTTCCTTAAGTGCAGCATCTTTATCTTTTGCAGCGACTTTGAGGGTACTTTTGATATCACTGAAGACATCTGATACGACAATTCCGGTCCAGGCCTTCAGAAGAGTGCGTGCACCCAAACCACCATAACTATTTTCATCGGTTAAAGTGAATACTGCAGCATTGGGTATCTGACGTTTTTCGATAAGATGCTCCAGAGCAACACAATATTGACCCAACCTGCAGGGCCCACCTCCTGTGGGAAGAAAAAACAGGGTTACAATATCCGGGTCCTTTTTCTTTCGAATATACTCCAGAAATGAACCGGTTGTAAGAATATAGGGAAGGCATTCTTTGCAGGTAGTATTCTTTCGCCCTTCAAGCAGTACATTTTTATCTGCAACCGGCAAAGCTTTTCCATTAATGCCAATGGATTTGAAGATTGCCGCAACCACCTCCGTACCATATCTTCCCATGGAAGGCAAGACTATTTCCACATGAGGATCGCTCAATTCATACTCGACACCACTGGAGGAGATTACTTTAATTCTCTTATCTTTAATGACTTTAGCAGCTCTGAAAGAATCATCTTTCACATCGTCAATACCCAGCTTTCGATAACTGGAAATTATATCCAGAGCAGCTTCGATTCTGGTGTCAATTCCAGCATCAGCTGTATGCTGGTCCAGTTCCAGAGTCAATGATGGCTTCGAACCCATCAGTCTGCGAAAATAGCCCAAGAGAAAAGAATCCGGACCGCATGAGAAGTTGGTAATATAGAAACCGAAGAGATTTTTTCGCTCCTTTACAATCTGGGCAGATTTCATGATTTTCTGGCCTGTTGCCCAAAACATTTTATGATCAACCTTTACATGAGACGAAGGAATCATGTCATGAGGTATGATGTAATAACCTCTGGAAGCTACTTTGTGAGGGATTCCCATGTTTGCCTCGTCAGCAAACGCATTATAAGGTCTTCCAAAAAGAACTATTCCCGACATCTCCGGGTGATCATCAAGATATTTAAGTGTCTTCTCCCCTATTTCAAGCAGTTCTCTCTCAAAATCATCCTGTCTTTTGCACGCATACTGATATGCCTTTCTTACACTCTTTTCAGGCAAACCGATTTTTTTCATCATTTCCACAAGGGTATCCTCTGCTGCTTCATACCCATTTTCCATTTTCAAAACAGGAGAGAGTAAAACTGTAGGAGACTGCTCAAGCTCTTTGCGAAAAGTTACCTTCAGATAATATGGTTCTCCCTGAACAAATACACACATCCTGCTGAATGTATCAACATTAGGAACAGGAAGCTGCATTACCTGAGGAATAAAGATATAATCAGGTTTTTTCTTTAAAAGATTGTAAAAACTGCCATGTGTTATTTCAGCAGGAAGACAGAATGCGGCCTCAGTTCTTGAAATCCCCTCAGGATCAATTTCATCAGATAGCACTACATGAAATCCAAGCTGATCAAAAAAATTGGAATAAAGCGGAAAAAGAAAGTGAGTAAGAAAGGATCTGAGAATACCAACGGTTCTTTCGGGTTTGTCCTGATTAACATTGTTAGTCGAAGAGATCACTCCATATTTCTCGTAAGCAAGTTTCTGACGTAATGCAACCAGATCATACTTTTTAGAATCTATTTGTTTATTTAGTCTGAGATTGTAATACTTATTGCAAATTCCCCCAAAGGGAAATAATTTTCCATTGATACGAATTCTTGAGATTTCACATTTCCGGTCACATTTTTCGGTCCCCCCGGCGCAAATGAAGCTGTTTTCCCTTATAGCATCTCGCTCAACCAGGGTTTTGAGATCAAAGAGCTGAGGCTCAGAAATACCGGCATCTATCCGTTTTTTAACCTCCAATGCTACTCCAAAAGCCCCCATCAGTCCCGGATCAGGGGGAACGACAATTTTACAGTTCATAAGAGAGGCCATGGCTACCGGAACCGCCCGGTTATAGCAGACACCGCCTTGCATGAATATCTTTTTACCTACAGGACGGGAACTCTTTACCCGATTAAGATAGTTAAGACATATTGAATAAACCAGCCCTGCCAGAAGATCATTTTTCTCCACTCCCTCCTGACTGGCAATTTTTATGTCACTGGAGATGAAAGCAGAACATTGGTCAGTAAAATTTGGTGGATTTTTCCCCTGAAGAGCCAATTCGCCAATCTCTTCTGTAAGCACATTAAGTGACTCTCTTGCAGACTCCTCCAGAAAAGAACCTGTACCGGCACTACAGGCCTCATTCATGGCATAGTCCGAAGGAACGCCACAGGTTAAATAGGTGTATTTAGCATCCTGTCCACCAATTTCAAAAATGGTATCAACCTCTTTATCAAAAAACGCAGCAGCAGTTGCATGTGCAACTATTTCGTTTATCACGTTTTCTGTCAGAGCATGAAGAGCTGCAATCTGTCTTCCTGAACCGGTAACTCCCAATCCTTCAATTTTTATTTTTGCCCCATTGATCTGCTCCAGTATCGCTTTATAACAGTTTCTTGCGGCATTTACCGGATCTCCATTGGTTCGCAGATACACCGAAGCAAGGATCTTGGAATCGCTTTTATTGATTAATACCGCTTTTGTGGTAGTAGAACCTACATCCAGACCCAGAATACAGGTTTCAGCAAGACTAATCGAGCCTCTGCTGAATTCTTTAAAATCCACCAGGCCCAACGCTTCACTAAGAGGCCGGTGCACCCCAAAAGAGTTGGCCTTACCCACAAAAAGTTCATCAAGATTTGATGGAAGCTTCAGACATTCATTTTCCAGGGCCCAAAGCGCAGCGCCATAAGCTTCAAAACATTCCGCATGTTTGGGAATATCCAATTTTGTAAAACGTGAACTGAGGATTTTGACCATAGCCACATTTAGAGAACCACCTCCAATAAGCGCAACCCTCTCACACTGAATATCCTTGACCAATTCGCAGATTTTATCGGCCATCATCAAACATAACCCGGCAACGATATTTTCTCTGGGTTCGCCCTTATTTAAAGCATGAGTACAATCGCTTTTACAAAAAACACTGCATCTGCCTGCAATCTTATGGGGGGTACCTGCAGATGCCATTGTGACCGCCTCTTCCAGAGACAATCCCATTCTTCTAACCTGCTGAAGGAAAAATTCACCGGTTCCAGAAGCACATTTATTGCCGGAGTGAACCGCACTGATACAACCCCTCTTATCGATTATATATACCAGTTGTGTCTCACCACCCGAACTTATCAGTATTTCAGGATAAGAACCAGTTTTATACTGCTGTTTTAATGCGACCTCCACTGCCTGTGGCTCTGAAATTGAAGTCAATTTGATACTGGTTCTGAAGGAACGGCCAGTAACTGCTATTCGGTCGATTTCTTCAATGGAAATACTTTTCAGATAAATCAATAAGGCATTTGCAGGATTGCCTTCATGAGTAATTCTGTTTACTGCGATGATCTGTGGGACATCTTTTTCAAAATCAATTTGAACACATTGAATCGTAGTTGAACCAAAGCATATTCCTAATGTTTTCATTTGGGCTCTTTTCAATGATGATGTAAATTGGTGTTTTTTTCGGTTGTTCTGAGAATTGCAAAAATAATGCCATGAATTGATTAAAAATATATTTTCAGTTCCACTTAAATGTTATGAATTAGAATCAAATAGAAATTAAAGAAATATAAGTTATTTAACTGAGCATGCCAATTAAGGAGAACATCGAAATGTACGATGAGAACGACCCATTGTCAGTAGAAAAATACTCCTCAGCAGTAACTCTTTCTGACATGGAGGTTTTTATTTTCCCGGAACTGATGTATTCGCTGGTCTTAGCCAATATGATGTCACCGAATCTATGGAAGTGGAAATCCGATCCCTGGTTCAGTAAAATGGGAAAAGCAAGTCCGCTGAAGCGACTTCAAAGACTTAAACAATATATTATGGACCATTTCACATTCAATCTTGACCTGGATACCTGGGGACTCACCACAAAAGAGAAAGAACTGGCCAGATTCAATGCTTACATCAACGAATCTATTCTTTCTAAAAGTAATGCGCTTTTTGGATATGAAGGCGATAAGTACTATTTCGATATTGATATCAGAAAGCATTTCGGCCTGGATAAATATAATTCTAATGTCATACCCTACTGGAAAACTGAAACACTGGAAGCCATGGAAGCTTTCAGGTTTAAGGAAGGATATCCTACCGGAGCTGGAGAATGCGTTTCACTCGCGGCACTCTATGCTGCCAGCTCTGCAGTGGTAGCTGAAATACCTCTGGATGATATTTACATGTTGGCAACACCGCTTCATTCACAGAATTTTCTGGACATCGGAGATGGCGTACTTACAAATAACCGCAGGTTGGTCACTAAAACAATGTGGTTTAACGGAACAGAACTTACCGCCAAGGCCCGACGTGCCCTGGAAAATGAAAAAGTCACCATTGTAGCACACAGCACCGGATACATTCACACTATCTATGATTCTGCCACCATTTCCCCTGCTCTTTACTTAAAATTCCATAACAAGCTGGACAAATACCTGAAAACCGACATTAATTTTGAGATCCTGGCCAATTTCCTTCGACACCACAGTGAATTTCAGAAATGTTTCCAGATTTCACACATCTGCTGTGGTAAACCCCGTTATATCGAAGCAGAAAAAGTTTATCAGTATGAACATTCCAGCAAATCTCGTGTGGGTGACTCTACCCAGAACAGTTTACTTCACGAAATAGAGGAAGATGATTTTTATACTTCTCCCCTGCCACAAAGAATCATGCTCTCCGACCTTGAGGCATTTTTTAAAAACAACCATATCTCTATAGAAGACTCCTCCACTGTAGATAAATTAAAACAACACCTGTGCAATAACTGTCTCCCCATCGACAAAGTCATTCAGGACCTGAAAAAATTCTGCAAAACGGTCCCGAAGCTGCCGGATTTCCAGAAAAAGTGGCAAAGTACTCCACCGTTGACTCTTGATAATATTAAAAGCGCAGAAGACGTCATAGACAGAGTAGAGCAACTTCGTAAAACCAGTACCACCGCAGATCTGGCATTTACAGCTTACCGAGATCTGAAAAAATCCCCCTGGAAACCTTTTCTTAAAGCTGCTTTAGAACGCAACCCTGTTTCCATCAAGCAAACCGCAGCAATGTCTGTAAAAGATACTTTTAATAAACTCTGCGCATTTGAAAACAGCTCAATCTATCCGGGAAAATCCAGACTCGCACAACCCGATGAAGTCTGGAATTTTCAGAGAGGTGATGGGTTAGAGAAAGCGATCTGCCTTATCAATATTCTGAAAAATCGCTACCCTGATGATCTGTCAGAACTGAAAGCTATAGGTGATAAGATATTTGTAATTCACAAAACCGGAGAATTCCGGTTCCAAAGCTTAAAAGATGTCGAGATGCCACAGCAAAAAGATTTCTAAGAAGCATTTCCCCTCCATCATCTTCTGGAGGTGAAGGCGATAAACCTGGGCTATTTCTTGGCTAATAAACAGAATCTGTATACTGAATCAGCGTAAAACCAACTGTTTCTCATTATTTACCGGACTCCATTTTACCTTTTTCAAAAATTCCTTATATAAATATTTGTTACTGCAGACAACCCCCTGGGAACAGAGCCCCACATCATTACCATCCCTGTCAGTAAATACACCCCCAGCCTCTTTTATCAGTAACATCCCAGCAGCGAAATCCCAGGGTGAAAGCATATACTCAAAATACCCTTCATATCTTCCACAGGCAACCCAGCTTAAATCAAGTGCCGCACTACCCATTCTGCGAATTCCCTGGATGTTCTCATTTAAAAGCTGGAAGATGGAAAAAAGGGTGTTCTGCATCATTTCACCCCTTTCATAATAAAATCCGGTGGCAATCACCGACTCTTTAAGAGATTTGCTCTGTGAGACAGAGATCTTCTCTCCATTGCAAAATGCTCCCATACCAGATTCGGCTGTAAACATTTCATCCCTGTTTGGATCATATATTACTCCCGCCTTTACGCTTCCTTTTTCTGCATAAGCTATAGAGACACAATAGTGAGGGATCGAATGCGCGAAATTATTGGTGCCATCAAGCGGATCAATAATCCAAAGCCGTTCTGCCATGATATTCTGTTGCCATAAAGTTTCCTCACTCATGACGATAGAATCCGGCATTGAAGAGCGAATCATAGAAACTATAGCATTCTCTGATTCCTTATCTGCTTTGGTTACCAGATTATAAGAGGAACCTTTGTAACGAACTTCCGCTTTTCCCTGAAGAGAAAGAATTAATTTGCCAGCTGTTAAAGCTGCTTCAGTAGCCAACTGTAATACTTCAGTCATAAGTTCTCCTGAATATAACATCAGAGATTGAATCAGTCAGCAGAATATAATTGACAAATTGAAATGACGGTTTTGAAGATAATCTCAAGGTGGTTTGATTAATAGATACTACTTTTTTTTCCAAGGGAAAGCGGTCACATCGAAATAGTAGATGCGACGATCAGAACCACTGGCTAAAGATATCTCAATAACATCAAATATTGATCCTTTTTCTCTGACAATGGTCTGACCGACAACACGCCAATCCTTGTTTTTAACTCCATGTTTCTGAGCGATATAAGCATATTCGGCATCCAAACCTTCATGCTGCTTATGTACACCGGTTATCACCACTGCATCCTCATAGGAGTCGCCACTTCCACCGGTGAATTGAATTCTTCCGGGGATTTCCTGCTTCTGCTCGGTTTTCATGGTTTGGCGATTTGCACATCCACCAAAAATCAGCAATGCAATCAGTAATATTTTTTCCATGGATCTATCCCTTTGAGAAAAAGATTGTCTCCGGCTGATTTTCTTGTTAAATATACATTAATATAGTTTTTTACTGCATCACTAACCACCGAAAACAAATTTTGATTGCAATAAAATGTCCCAAAAAGTACCATTGAAAAGACAAACATTTTTTCCTCAGGAATGTACAGATGTCTTCTTCAGAAAACAAATCAAATGACAATACAGTGCATTTGAAAATAAGCGGTGACATTTCAGGCCAAAGGGTACTTGCTCTAGAAAAGGAATTTGAAACGCTAACTGCAGGATTACCCAGGGGAGCAGATGTGGTGCTTGATCTTCAAACAGTCAATCACATCGATTCAAGAGGTATTTCCTTATTTGTAGGAATGTACAAAAAATGCGTGAAATGCAATGCATCATTTTCAATCAAGGCTGGCAGCGAATCATTCAGGATTCTTACTCAGATCAAGCTGGATAAAATAATAAGAATTCAGATGGTTCCAGATGAGAAAAAATGAACCATCGTTCCGGCTTCACTGTTTTTGTTTGATAGAGAGCAGGTATTTCCGATGGCTTTCCGCACTTTAATAGTCGATGATACTGCAATATGGCGAAAAATTCTCTCAGAGTGCATAACAAGCTTTCCGGAATTTAATCTTTTAGGAACTGCAGCAAATGGAGAAATCGCACTTAAAAAGGTTTCTCAATTTAAACCAGATCTGGTTTTTTCAGATGTTCACATGCCTGGAATGGATGGCATTGAATTTCTGAAGAAATTAAAAAACAATCACCCCGAAATATCGGTTATCATGGTCAGCACTGATATTTCAAGCAGTACACGTGCTACGGTAGAAGCATTACAATCAGGAGCAATAGATTTTATCTGCAAGCCAGCAGAATCCGATTATCAACAAAACATCATACAATTGCAGACCAGTATCAGATCAGTACTCCGCCTTCTTGAGGTCCGTCACTACACCCGTAAAATACCGCCTTTACAGACCAAATCATCTTCTGAAATACAGATGCAGCCCCGGAAACCGGTATCTGCCATATTAAGCGAAATGCCCAGAAATTTCAATGTATGTGTAATTGGAGTCTCCACCGGAGGACCAGATGCATTGAATAAAATAATACCTCAGTTTCCAAAAAGTTTCCCCATACCTATACTCCTGGTCCAGCACATGCCCCCCCATTTTACCAGATCTCTGGCTGAAAGTCTGGACAAAAAATCCCTCTTAACGGTCAAAGAAGCTCAGGAAAATGATCCCATTGTCCCGGGAACCATTTACATTGCCCAGGGCGGAAAACACATGGTTCTCAAGATTGATCATGGTAAAGCAGTTATTGGAATAAACGACGGACCGGCAGAAAACAGCTGTAAACCATCGGTTGATGTTCTGTTTAGATCTGTAGCTGAACATTGGGGAGATTCTGGAGTTCTGGCAGTTGTCCTTACCGGAATGGGTTGTGATGGACTCAACGGAGTTCGTGCTTTGAAACAGAAAAAATGTTTCTGTATCACTCAATCAGAATCAAGCTGTGTAGTCTATGGAATGCCAAAATCGGTAGATGAAGCAAAACTTTCTGACAGATCTGTCCATCTGGATTCCATGGCTTCTGAGATCATTACCCTTACCAGAAACTCCACATTCAGATACCCGGAATTTTACAAAAAATCAATCAGATGAATGCAAATGCGAAATTTAGCTGAATTACCGGGTTATTTTCCGGTTCGATTGTTTGCTAAATGAGTAATTTACCACTCAGACGAGTAAAGAACTGTAAACTGTCATATTCAAACGGGAGATAAATTCCCGGTTGTATCCTTTGAAAACAGATCAACCCCCATCAGACTGCAAGCCTCTCCTACTGTGTAAAAAGAACCTGCAATACAAATAACCGGATGAGGTCCTTTCATAGCTTCTGACAAGGCATCAGCAATAGTGTTGCTTATTCGAGCATGCACCGTACCCGGGGGAATCGATTTTATCAGCTCTTCCGGCATAGATGCCCGCTCCACCTCAGGCCTGCTCAGAATAATCGTATCAGCAATTTCAGAATACTTTTTCAGGATTCCAGGGTAATCCTTATCTTTCATTATGCCGGTTACTATGCAAATCGACTCTTTCTTAAATTGTTTTTTTAGATTTTCGACCAGCACATCTGCTGCATCGGGATTATGCCCGACATCCAGAATAAACCGTTTATGACCAAAAGAGATTTGCTGAAATCTTCCAGGAAGAAAAGCCTTCGAGAGACCTGTACCCGAAATATCACTTAAGAGTGAAAGCCGCTCCATAGCTTCCAAAGCTAATAACGCATTCATTACCTGATATCTCCCGGGCATTGTTAACTGATACCGTTTCCCTTTTCTGCAAAATGAGATCCCGGAAGCAGTTTCGCAGACATCAGTTGCATCGGAGAAAGAGACTTCATGACATGGAGCGTTCATGGAAGTACAGGTTTGCCTGAAAACGTCTCTGACCTGTTGATCACAATTGAAGGCAACGACAGCAGGAATACCAGATTTGATAATACCAGCCTTTTCTCGAGCAATATCCTTTAGCTCTTTGCCAAGCAGATCCATGTGGTCAAGAGCGACCCTGGTGATGACCGAGACATCAGGTTTTATTATATTGGTAGCATCCAGCCTCCCTCCCAGACCGGTTTCAAATACCGCCCATTGCACCTTGTTGCGTTTAAATAATTCAAATGCCATGAGGGTGGTAGTCTCAAAGAAAGTCAGATTGAGCTCATCTGCTACCTGCTTTAAATCATAATAGACCTCAATCCACTGGCTTTCATCTATAATTTTGCCATTAATCTGAAAACGCTCTTCGAAATTCAGAAGATGCGGTGAAGTGTAAAGCGCGGTTTTAAATCCGGCCGCCCGCAACATCGATTCGAGATATGCACAGGTGGATCCTTTACCATTGGTACCAGCCACATGAAAACATCTGTAAGCAAGTTGAGGATTTCCACATCTTCGCGCAGCCTCGGTTATACGATTAAGATCATATTTTATTCCCTTACTGTTAAGGGAAAAAAGGTGCTTTTTTATTTCTGAGGAATTCATTTTAACATGCTTCTGTTTTGTGTTTTAAACGGCAAACGTTTCTTCTTGCGAAGCAATTCACTTGAAGGAACCTTCTGATTCCAGGTACTTTATTTTCAGTTATGCTCCTAAAAATCCCGCCAATCCTTTGCGAACCATCATAACTGCAATAGCAGCAAGGAAAAGATTGGCAATCTTGGAGATTATTTTTGAACCTGAATTACCAATTAATTTTATTATTGATCCACTGAGATAGAAGACAACTCCTGCAATGGCTATATTGGAAACCATCGCAACTGCAGTAGGTAACAACCCATTTTTTCTTCCCAGTAACATCAAAGTAGTCAGCACCGCAGGACCTACAATCAAAGGCACTCCGATAGGAACCGGCCCCAGCGATTCTGTCTGATCGCGTCGTAAAGGTTTTTCCACAGTAACCAAATCACCCACCGATATCAGAAATAAAATAATCCCGCCAGCTATCATGAAATCCTCTACTGTTATACCCAAAAGACGAAGTACCGCCTCTCCTACAAACAGAAAAAGCAAACCCACAATAGTAGCAGTTATAATCGAAGACAATATGACTCTGTTTCTCTGCTTGTCATCTAGGCCTTCTGTAAAAGACAGGAACAGAGGAAGTATACCAAGAGCATCTACCGCGATAAACAGTGGAACAAAACTAATCCAGAACTGATTCAGGCTCATAACAGTTTCTCATTTGTTCATTAATTGCAGCATTTGAGTGTGGATATTTCCGTTGGAGGCCAGATAATTATGTAATCCTGGGATGAAGGAGACACCACTATGATCACTTACCTGACCACCTGCTTCAAGAACCAGTGAAATACCGGCTGCATAATCCCAAATCTTATCATCAAATTCGATAATTGCATCAACAACTCCCTGGGCCAGATAAGTAAAATTACGAACAGAAGCTCCGAATATTCTGGTATTAAAAACCTGTGTAGCAACCTTCTGAAGCATTGAAGTTTTAGTTTCTATACAGTTTCTGAAATCGGAATCAAAAGCTAAAGTACAATCCTGAACCCGGGAGACATTTGATACATGAATTGGTTGATCATTTTTATATGCCCCACTGCCTTTTTCAGAAACGTAAAGCGCAGATTCGTGAGGCAGATAGATCACTCCGATCAGAAACTCCTGTCCTCTTAACAAACCGATAGAAACACCATAGTAGCTGATCCCCCGCAGGTAATTATGGGTTCCATCCAGCGGATCTATTACCCAGGTGTAATCCTGGGTAGAAACTTTTATTTGCGTGTCAGATTCTTCGGCAATAAACAGATGATTATGAAAAGAAGAACGTAATTTATCCAGGATAATCCGCTGACACTGTTTATCTAATGCAGTGACAATACTTTTATCCGCTTTATATTCAAGTTCGACCGATCTGCCAAAGTTCTCGTACAATAGCGCCCCGGCTTCTTTGGCTGCACTGATTGCCACATTAACAAATTCTTTCATAATAACCTTCCACATTCTTTCCTGTCTGAAACAGATATCCAGGTCTGAGTTCCCCAATGATAATATTGATATGGAAAAAAGCTTGTTTTGTACTTCATTCTGGAGCATCCAGGCACATAATAACCCAGGTAATAATATTTTAATCCCATATCTGAAGCCATCCGTATTTCCCGCAGTATACTGTAATTACCAAGCCCTCTTGCCAGAAATTCGGTATAATAAATGAAATAAACACTGTTTAGAGCATTGGAAGATAAATCAAGGAACCCCGCTGCAATAAGTATTCCACTCAGATAATAAAGTGAATAAGCAGAAGGACAGGATTTGATAAAGAAGTTGATTGTAAATTCTTCTTCATTTGCAGTGGTACCGAATCGATTCAAGGAATGATCCTGGTAAATTTTGTAAAGTTCAGGAAAAGGAGCTTCCTGCTCCAATCTCACCTGAATATCGGAATTTCTGCGCCACAATCGTCTTTGACTCTTGGACATACTGAAAGAATCAACCGGTACTCTTATTGGTGTACAACTAAAGCAGCCATTGCATTGCGGCCTGAAATAATACATTCCGAACTTTCTCCATCCACACGATATCAACTGATCAAGTTCAGAATCATTTACCCTTGTTGCATAGAAAAAAGCGAGCTGCATAATCCTGTCTTCAAGATAGGGACATTTACATGGAGTGCTGAGTTTAACTTCTGTATGCAGATTCATCGGTAATCAAATATACTTCAGATTATGCATTCTGATTTCTCGGCACGAAATGTTTCAAAATTTCGTTTGTTACATCATCTATATGACTGACTTTGGATAATACATACAAAACATCACCGGCTTTGATTAAAGTGTTTCCTCTGGGAGCGATGATAGCATCGCGACGGTTAACCATGGTAATTGTAGTACCTGCGGGTAAATCAAGCTCGGAAATGAGAGTTTTTCCGCTGTACTCATCATCGTCGATACTTATCTCAACCAGCTCCAGTTCAGGCTTCTGTAATGTTACCAGCTCCATAATCTGTCTTGGTTTTGGTTTAGCCTTAACCCCCAGTTTGAGCAAGTCAGCTAGTTTGGTAATAGTTGTCCCCTGCACCAGCATAGAAAGAAAAACAGCGAAAAAAACGATATGAAATATTCTAAAGGAATCACTTATTCCAGCAGCAGCAGGATAGGTGGCAAGCACCATAGGCACTGCCCCCCTTAATCCGCTCCAGTTGATAAAGATTTTTTCCTTAAGAGTATATTTGGTAAAGAATGTGCAGCACAGAACTGTAACAGGTCTTGCAAGAAAAGCAAGTATCAGGAACAGGAATATTCCATCCTTATAAACATTGGCAAATTCTTTAAAAGAAACCAGAAACCCAAGAAGAACAAATATGATCACATTAGCAATTGTGGATATGGCATCCATCATAGTTGAAATGTTGGATTTGTACGGAATATTTGAATTCCCCATCAGAAATCCTGCAAAGAATGCAGACAGTATGCCACTTGCTTTACAAATATCGGCTATTCCATACGAAAGCATTATGATTGCAATCATATAGATATACAGGTATCCCTTGTCTAAAAACCTGATAAATCTGAAAAGAAAAGCTCCGATTTTCCCAACTATCAACCCAAACGTGATCCCACCCATTATCATCCACAGTAATGATACACCTATTCTCAGGGGATGTTCCAGTTGAGCCACAATCAGTTGAACTGCAATTGAAGTCAAAACTATAGCCATCGGATCATTGGTGGCAGACTCAACTTCAACTACAGATGACAGCTTTTTATCTATCGAGCGAGATCTTAATATTGAAAAAGTAGCAGCAGCATCGGTCGATGCAATAATACATCCTATTAAAACGGCGGTAGGCAAACCAAATTGAAGAAAAAAGTGCAACGATGCTCCAGTAATTGCAGCAGTCATTATCACTCCTATTGTAGCCAAAACCATAGATGGCCCAAGTACCAGTTTTAATCGTTCTGCCTGTGTGTCAAAACCACCTATAAACAAAATAAAAACCAGCGCAAAATCAGCAATCTGCCTGGCCATTACAAAATTATCAAAGTGGACCAACCCTACCCAGTCGCCACCAAACAGAATACCTGCAAAAAGTGAAATAACCACTAAAGGGACACGCCACTTGCTGGCTATTCTGGCGACTAAGATTATTGCCAGAAGGATCAAAGCTGCTATCAGATACATAAAATCTCTAATATCCTTTTATTTCAAATTCGTTTCGATTATTTCTGTTCAAAATGTCAAGTATGCACTCTCCAGGGCTTCGTAATTAAGCGAACCTGAAACAAGGCATCAGCTACCAAAATTATTGCATTGAAAAGAGTAGCAGCTTTCTCCGGTCCTTCTCCCGAAAATCTTCTGTAAAGAGTGTACAGCAAGCTTTGAGTTTTACCAGCTCTCAGCCGCAGCCTTCTGCTGAAGAGGAAGAGTAATCAAAGTAATACATCTGTTAGTATTTGTTCATTTGGAACAGGGTACTTAATATACATTATTATGTATTAAAAAACGTACACTTCTCAACCATTTCATCTTATTTAAATCTGCACAATTTATCTGCGGAAAGAATTAAAACATGTACTGCTTCCGGTGTTGTAAAAACGGCTGCCGTGATATCGATTTTGATCTGATAACAGCGGCGAAAACGCAGAAATCAAAGCAGGATTGTTTCAGGGGGATGTAATTGACATCGAATACACAGAAATGCTGGAGTGCACTGATACAGCATCATTTTCAAATAACCTGCTTGTATTTACATTATTTATCCAGGTTCATCTCCAGCTTTCTGACCGTCTCCAGGATAGTACTGCTGCTTTCATGTTCACACAGGATCTGCTTGAATTCATCATTTCGCAAAAGATAAGACAATCTGGCCAATAGATACAGATGAGAGCGGATTGTCGGGCTGATTATGGTAAACAGCGCAAATACCGGCTTGCCATCCAAAGCCCCAAACTCTACCGGTTTCTCCAGAAAACAAAGCGATACCGATGGCCTGGGGACATGCAGCACCAATGGCATCCTGGCATGAGGAATCGCAATACCTTCACCCACAGCGGTAGATCCCATCTTCTCTCTGGCCATCAATACCTTATACAGAAATTCAGGATCAACACTTTCAGGGATTTTAATAATCCGGACAATCTCCCTGAGCACCTCATCCTTGCTGGAACCACTTACCCGGTAAAATATTCCGCCCTCATCGAGTGAATCACCCAAAGAACGGATAAGTCCCCCCTCCCCTTCCGGCTCCTCAAATAATTCCGGTGAAAAATTGATCCGCTTTGCTGTAGCCCATTCGAGTATATCTGTCCTGTTAAACCGATACTGCTCATTTATCTTGTAAGCAGGTATCTCTCCCCGATTTATCCAGCGATAAACCGTTTTTTCCGATAATGAAAAGATCCGCGCTATATCCTGTACTGTTAATTTCATCTTCAACTCTCACGAAAATATATTAAAACTTTTTTAGGGTTTGAAGGAGCTTGAAAATAATTTTCCGGCATTTCCATAGCAAATCAGCACAGAAATGGTAAAGATGATCTTTCAGCAGACCTTCTCCAATTCACTCCTGGACTTTTCATCCAATTCTCCCATATCTTCTATCATGTACTGATTACCTGCCACATCCCTTATCAACACCCCTTTAGCCATCTTTCTTATGGAGGTAAAGGGATTTTTTATCACAAATCTGCATCTTCCCTTATCGGTGTTTACTTCAAAATAACGATTTCCCTGAAATACCTCTGTACGCACAATTTCATTAATCTTTGGCAGATAATAGTTCTTTTCCAGCTCCTCTTCCACGATTGCTCTGGATAAAGGGTCCAGAACATGCACCCCTTCAATGATCAGATACTCCTGATCATTACTGATAAAAGAGATCTCTTTCCCTTTTCCACTCACCGGACGAGTCCATCTAACCTTTACCGGCACAGCTTTTTTATCGGCATTTCCGGCAAAAACCTGATCATTTATTTTAAATATTCGGATAACTTCCTTATTGATAGCTTACCCTCCCCACACAACTGACTGCAAAGCATTTACACTATTATAAGAACGAACCATTTCCGCATAAATCCCATCAAGAGCTATCAGCTCATCATGAGAACCGGTTTCAGCGATTTTCCCATCCGATAAAACCATCAGACGGTCTGCATTACGTAAAGTAGACAACCGGTGTGCGATGGCGATGGTTGTTCTACCCTTTATCAGATTGCCAATGGCCTCCTGAATATGCTGCTCTGTAGAAGCATCTACCGAAGAAGTAGCTTCATCCAGAATAAGAATCGGCGGATCATGAAGAATTGCCCTGGCAATGGCAATACGCTGCTTTTCTCCACCAGATAAGCGTTCTCCGCCCTCTCCTACAATTGTATCATAACCATCCGGCTTGCTGACAATAAAATCATGCGCATAGGCCGCACGTGCCGCAAGAAGAATCCTGCTGAAAGGAACGTTTTCCATACCATAGGCAATATTCTCTGCTATTGTACCGTTGAATAGAAATGGTTCCTGCATGACAATTCCTATGTTAGATCTTAATTTGTCAATTCTGAGTTTTTCCAGTGGAATTCCATCAACCAGAATCGATCCTGAATCCGGTTCAAAAAACCGGATCAGCAGATTGATAATTGTACTCTTTCCCGTACCTGATCTGCCAACCAGACCAATTGTCTCCCCTGGTGCTGCCCTGAAGGATAATCCCTTTATTACCTCTTTTCCCCGTTCGTAGCTGAAGTGAACATCACGAAACTCAACCTCACCCAGTATCTTCTCCACCTCAACGCATTTGTCATTCTGATGATTTTCCGGAACAGTATCCAGCACTTCAAAAATCCGCTCTGCACCTGAAAATGCATGGGTCATCCAGTTTAAAACCATTGAGAACCATTGAAGAGGTCCATAAAAAAGCCATATGTAACCTATAAACGCCATCAGATCACCCAGAGAGAAACTGCTGCTTTCATTCATTTTTGCCCCGAAATACCAAACCAGCGATACTCCCAAAGACATGATCCAGTAAATAACCTCATTGAAACTTCCGGATATAAGCTGAGTGCTTATACTGGTTGAAGCAAGCTGCTCATTGACATTATTAAAAAGCTGTATACGATGCTGCTCTCTTGAACATGCCTTTACCGCTCTTAAACCATGCAAAGATTCACTCAATACCGAATGAAGATGCCCTATTATCGTTCCTTCTCTTAAGAAAAGCGGATGCAGCTTTTTCCAGAACCAGCTCGTTCCAAAGATCAATAGTGGCAAAGGAAGCATCACAGCAAGGGAGAGTTTCCAGTTAAGACTCAGCATGATTGCTCCAACCACTATAAAGGTCAGACTGTTGATAATCAGAAATGGTAAACCGTCAACCAGGAACTGCTGCAGTTCTCCGGTGTCATGCATTATCCTTCCCACCAGCTCACCAGGTTCACGCCGGTTAAAAAAGCTTAGTCTCAGATACTGAAGAACCCTGTGAAGATTACTTCTGAGATCGGTTACCACCCTGGTACTGATCCAGGACGACAAGCGGATATGAATCAGTCTGCTTGCCAGAAACAAAACCCCGGTAATTATCATGGCTCCTACATAAAAAGGAAGCTTCTCCCTGTTGCCTCTCCCTATGCAATCGTCTATAATCCCCCTGGTCAGATACGGTGGAAGCACCTGTAACAGAACTCCCAGAGCAGTGATAAACAATAAAAAAACTGCTTCTCTTTTGTATGGATAAGCCAGGGTGATAATTCTTTTAAGAATTTTCATTCTGGGAACACACCTGGGGCAGTTACTCGACCGCTCCGGAAGAGGAGAACCACATTTCCTGCAAAAACTCTCTCTTGTGCTTTCCGGGAAAACCAGCGGACACCCCTTCAGATAATCATTTATCAGACGAACGGCTTTTGTAAATTCCTCTGCCAGATGATTGGAATAGTATAACAGATGAAAGATGCCGGTCTCACTTCTTGCCGATACCCGACCACCACCGATTAACTCTTCTGTAAAAACCTCCCGCAAATCAACAATATTAAAACGGCAGGATATTTTACTATGGCTTACCACTAACAGGCATTCTGAAGTAAGTACCAGATAATCTGTTCCAAACTGACGGTTTTCAGTCAGATCGGAATGCTGAACATAAATAACATCCCCATAATTATTCAGGATTTTTTTAATATTTTCAGGGATGGATATTGGGTGATCCATTCAAATATCTCCAGATTTTGTCATTTTCCTTATTTGAATTGTTCTGAATTTCACAGCCCCTAAATCCACCTATGTGGGGATAGGAGGGCTTCCGGTCGGCAGATCTATGCGCCAGGAAATTTGAGTTTTTCCATAAACAAATCGTACTGTTATGATAAAAACAAGCAAAAAAAA
Source organism: uncultured Fibrobacter sp. (assembly GCA_964411655.1). Classification (GTDB taxonomy): domain Bacteria; phylum Fibrobacterota; class Chitinivibrionia; order Chitinivibrionales; family Chitinispirillaceae; genus JAAYPC01. Next base: position 45,455 of record CAYPMS010000003.1, on the reverse strand, counting down.
TACGGGAGAATGGTGGAAAAATTGCAGTATCAGGAAAAGAAAGGAGTTTATTTCAGGCAGAATAGCCCTTTAGATGGCTCAGTAATGCATAGCCTTAAGGCAGAGCTACTGTACAACCTTATCCCTGGTCCAAATTCTTAGGCAAAAATGTAAAACAGACATTTTAGCTTACATAAAAAGAGTTTTTTGTCCAGTTCTTCAGAACCCCAGCACCTTTAGAATTCAGATATTTAAATCAAACAACCTATAAACCCATTCCTCATTTTCAGAAAATATCTGGTCAGTTTCGTCCGAATCCTGACCACTGTTTCAAACTCAGACCAGTACCGATTCGACTCCATACCCCCGATCTGTTGACTGCCTTGGGCATTTATTTAAAGCACCTTTTCAGTGTACGTATTGAATAAACCAGTCAACAGCCAGTCTGGCGACCTCTTCGAGTGCTCCAGGCTCTTCAAAAAGATGAGTTGCACCAGTAACAATTTCCATTTTCTTTGCCCCAGGTTCCATTAACTGCAACGCGCTTTTGTTGAGCTCAATCACCTGATAATCATTCCCCCCCACTATCAGCAGTGTCGGAGCAATAACCTTCTTCAGATAGGCTTCTGCCATATCGGGTCTTCCACCTCGCGACACAATCGCCTTCACTTCCGGTCTGTTCACAGATGCCTCCAGCGCTGCAGCAGCCCCAGTGCTTGCCCCAAAATACCCTAAGGGTAATTCATTTATCTCCTCATTTTCATTGACCCATTCAGTAACCGCTCCCAGACGCGCTGCCAGTAACTCTATATCGAAATGAAGCTGTGCGGTTATCAAATCGGTCGCCTCTTCTGAACGGGTGAGTAAATCAAAAAGAAGCGTCCCATAGGCGCCCTTATTTAAATATTGGGCTACAAAACGATTTCTTGGACTGAACCTTCCACTGCCGCTTCCATGTGCAAACAGTATGAGCCCCTGTGCATTTTCCGGCACATACAAATTACCTTTGAGCATTATATCCTGATTCATGAGAGGAATGTTGATTTCATGCTCTTTCTCTCTTTCCAAAGCCATTTCTTACGCACTCCCGGTTAAAAAATTATCACCTCTTACCCAGTCAGAAATTTTATCTGCTTATACATAGCAGTAGTCAAAACGATATCAAATATCCAGAATCACATGAGCATTCCATATTCCATCATTGCTGTACAAGCGGAACTGATGAAAGGTTACTGCCTTTACATCAGCAGCCAGCCTATGGCGCTGCGGGTCGATCAATTCACCGCTGGCGGTTCCTTCAAAAAGAAATTCGCCTTTATTTTCCGCTACTTTAGCACTATCCAGTCTTAAGATGAGATTGAAAGCATCTTTATAATAGATAATTTCCTGAAGCACATCGAAAAGAAGAAGATCCAGGGCCATATTTTTTAAACACAGCACTTTCGATTCAGTTTTTTTAATCGAGTCCAGATCTTCTACCATTACATTGACCAGAGCATCCGATGAAACAATAAACAGCTCCCGCAGAGTATCTGCCCAGGCTTCAAAGGCAATGTCAGCGGTGGCAATCTCTTCCAGATATTTATAAGGCATAAAGATTTTGTTACCCCTTGATATTTCCGATTGGAGTGAACCGGACTACCGGCCTGCAGGTTCCAGCTTCAGATGCAGCCTCTATCACCTCATCGATATTTTTGTACGCAGGTCCAGCCTCTTCAGCAAAACCAGAATATGATGCGGTTCTGGTATAGATACCCTGTAAAGCCATTTTTTTCTGAATTTCCTTGCCCCTGAATAAACGTCTGGCAGCTCTTCTGCTCATCAATCTTCCACTTCCATGAGTTGTGGAATAAAAAGAAGCACTTCCACTTTTAACTCCTGTCAACAGATAAGATCCACTCTCCATGCTTCCCCCAATAATGACCGGCTGTCCATAAGGCTTATACTCTTCAGGCAACCCTTCCATTTCCGGCCCAAACGCCCTGGTAGATCCTTTCCGGTGAACTATTAACTTCCTTGGGAACCCATCAACCATATGAGTCTCCAGTTTCGCAGTGTTGTGAGCCACATCATAGATCTGGTTTATCTGCATTTCGGATTCACTCTTGCCAATCACTTCCGAGAATGCCTGACGGATATGATACAGGATCATCTGTCTATTGGCAAAAGACATGTTGACAGCACACTTCATTGCAGAGAAATAATCCTGTCCCTCCGGGGAATTAAAGGGAGCACATGCCAGCTCACGATCCGGCAAACTTATACCGTATTTTGAACCCATCACCTTCAGAAAAATCTGCAGATAATCGGTGGCTATCTGATGACCAAACCCTCTGCTTCCACAATGAAACATGATTGCCACCTGATCTTCTCTGTTAATCCCGTATACCAGTGCCAGAGACCTGTCAAAGATATTGTTTACACCGACAATCTGAATTTCCAGATAATGATTTCCTGATCCTAAAGTACCAACCTGATTTATTCCCCGCTCTATGGCTCTTTCACTCACTTTTTGTGGATCGGCACCACTTATGCAGCCCCTTTCCTCTGTTCGGTCCAAATCTTTTTGAACACCAAAACCCTCCTTTACACAATAGGCTGCTCCGTTTAAAAGAATCTGCTCAAACTGCTTTCTGCTGAATTTGATAACTCCATGCCCCCCAACTCCAGATGGCACACTATGGAAAAGACGATCTACGATTTTTTGAATATAAGGCTCTATTTCTTTATGGGTAAAGTTGGTAAGTACCAGGCGCATTCCACAGTTTATGTCAAATCCGATTCCTCCCGGGGAAATCACCCCATCCTGACTGTCGACAGGTGCAACTCCGCCTATTGGAAATCCATAACCCCAATGTCCATCAGGCATACACATCGCATATTTGACTATTCCCGGTAACATTGCCACATTGCAGATCTGCTCAAAAACCCCTTCATCCATCTGGTTTAACAGTTTCTCGGTCGCAAATATCCTGGCCGGTACCCTCATTCCTTTTTTATAGCTTCGGGGAATCTCCCAGACAGCATTGCTTATTTTTATTATCCCTGATGGAGGTGCCATAATCTTTCCTTATGGAAGACATTTGAAAAAGTAAGCGGTAAGTGAGGATTTTCTTACGGTTGTCTTCGATTGTCACTTCAGGCTAATATCAATTCATTACGCACATCCAAAACGCCACTGGTGTTTCTGGCTGCATATTCTGCGGAATAATAGGCGTTCCAGTGTGGAACCTTACCGGTAAGAGTAACTACCCCCTTTTCAACCGCAATGGTGAGAGACTCCAAATTTATCTCAGCCATTCTCTGCAACGCTTCCCTTATCTGTTGAGCGATGGTGTTGTCATCTGTGCTGACAGTTGGTACAACAGTGAGATCATTTATGATTTGTATAACCCCGGAAATGTTTGAGATAATCTCCTCAGAACGAACTTTACTCCAGTAAGAATCTACAGAACCATAAAGGGTAACCACTCCCCCTTCCACGCTCACTTCAATTAATTCGGACCGGATATTTCGATCCATTCTGATGGCATTAAGCACATTCCCAGCAATCGTTTCATCTGTGATTACCGGGTTATCACCTGGATAACGGATTTTTATCCTGTTATCCACCTGCTTTACATTCTCGATATTTCTAACAGCCATTTCTGCAGCATTAAGAGCAGCCAGAGAATCAACAGTGCCGGAAAGATGAACAGTCCCGTTATCAACCTCCACTACAATCTTTTTAGCATCGATACGGCTGTCCATTAACAATTGGGCCTTTATCTTGTTCAAAGTCTCTTCCTGTTTTGACATAACCACCTCTTTTTCCAGAAACAGAGCTATTCTGTTACCGTAGGAGATAAGGGAGTTGTAGGTTCCTGTCCAAATAACTCTACAAATTCTGCCGGAAGATCATCCAGAATCTCTTTTTTAAGCCCAGCGGTAATTGCTCTGTTTACTACACTCATTACAGCCCGTGACCAGCGTACCGCCTGAGAATACCTTACCCTGGCCCGCGCCCCAACACGGTTATAGTATTCCTCCAGCGAGAATTGAATGCCTCCTGAGCTGACGACCAGATATTTTTTCAACTGATTTGGAAGCTGGGACTGGAATTTATCGGTAACAGTATTATGGAGCCTTTCCGCCAGAGTGGATAAGCTTGCCTCTACCGCAACTTCTGTTTCTTCTATTGAGGAGAAATTCCCACTTTTTTTAACCCCCTCCATGAAATCCTGATATTGCATCGCCCACCTCTTGGAAATAATCGTAAGAAGCAAAGAATCAGATTGGTGCCGGTTATATTTTTTACAAAAAGCAAAAGGTGAGCCTGCTCCTATGACTCTGAAGACTATAAGGTAAATAAAAAGACTCTTTTTGCAATGACCTGTCAGATAATTGCAATGCTGTTCATAAACCAGTTCTCCTGAAAAAGAACATACTCTTAGCAACACAAGAGATTGTTCCTGGAGTCCAAAATATTGGATTTGTTAAGATTAATAATTTGGATTGTTCTTCATGGGCAGTGCAGGCGCTTTTGCATTCGCTTCTGAGAAAAAGCTTTACAGAAGCTGCGCACAAACAGCGCAGGCTTTCAACAGTATTTAAAAATCAACAAATGCAGAAACGATGGTGGAAGGGGTTATGAATTGTGAGTGGAACTGCAAAGCGAAATCAATTCCAACAGTTGCATTCTCAACCTTCTTAATGAAACCAAGACCTGTACAGAAAGTATTCCAGTTGGTCTTTACATAATTTTCATCCTCATTTCCTCCCAGTTTTCGGAAAAACTGTTTTAAATCACTGTCACTGAATGCATAACCCAACCGTAAAGACAGTATTTTTTTGTAGATATTAACATCCACTGCCGGTTCAAAAGTCAAACGGTCATGCAACTTTTTATTTACATCCAACGCCATTCGTACAGAGGAAAACTGATCTCCCACATAAGATATTCCGGCTTCAATGGTAAAAGGCATGTCATACCGGTTTTCATCAAAACTCTTAAACAGGAATCCTGCATTTCTAATGGCCGCTCCAAAAGTAAAACGATTTCTAAATGCATGATAAAGAATTCCTGCATCCATAGCAACAGCTTTTGCGCTGTAAATGACATCCCCATCGTTTAACCTATTGTAAAGTCCTTTGAAACTGGCACCAACCGATAAATCCTTTCGAATACTGTATCCCCAGCTCACCGCACCGGTTAAATATTGAGCACCACCGGTTTTACCGGTAAAAACCGGCTCACCCTCAAATTCATCAATAACGTCAACCTCTGCATCCACTCCGCAAATCAGGGCAGAAAAGACTCCCCATTTTTCAAAAGAACGGCTGAAAACCAAAGGTGATCCCCATACCCCATCCATTATCGTCCTATAACCGATAAAGGCCTGATTGCTTTCAACCGAAACCGTTGCAGCAGGATTTGAAAGTACCGCAGATGCTCCCTCTGATACCGCCACCGCCGCTCCGGCCATTGCTGCTGAATGGGCATCATAATCAATGTTAAGATTTGGAAAAATCGTAGTTTCCGCTTTCACAATCTGCTGAAGAGAAATGAAAGATGTAACTATTATTCCTAGAAAAAAATTACCAGTGCGAAGTCTCATATTATGAACTCTTTGACATTTCCCTTTTTAAGCGTTGATAGTGAATTGAAAAATAATTCCTGTCATCTATTCTCAACTCAATACTTTGTGCAAGTTGCTCATTTATACCTTTAAAAAGCAGTTTCCAGCCACTTTTTCCTTTGTTTTGCACCGTTACACTGGTCAGTTGAGAGCTTTTGTTGTGCACTCTGGCAGTAATTTCCATTGAATCATGCTTCCATATTAAATTGGAATTCCTTTTTTCCTGAAATACGGTGTCAGGCATCTTCCCCATTTTGTTGAATCTCTGAGGTAATCTCCCTGTTAATATACAGATAAAGTCCCTGAAAGTAAGATCTTCTGTCGAAATGAACATAAGTGAGTCTGCAATAGCATCCAGTAAAAAACGTTTCGAATTTTTTCCGTCGCTTATCTCCCCCTGTATACTGTCTGCATCGATCGAGGCCACCAGTGCACCAAATGGCGAATAGGCCGATGCCCTGAAAAGATCATTTTTGTAGTCGATATCAATCGATCCATTATAACGGCGTCCATCAATAGAAACGGATATCTGGCCAAAACCACGTATCTTTTCGTTCGATTTTTCTTTAAAACAGTAAAACGAGTCTGAAATCGAGTAATCCAGTTTAAGCGCAGGAGCTTTGGTGCAGCAAACCATGGCTGATAGAAGAGCAGACAGAGAAAAAAGCATAGTTCGAAGGATCATTGTATCTCATTCTTTTTTTAATAATTCTTCAATCCTTGAAATCTTTCCCTTTATTTCCTCTGGATACTCAAAATTTAACTCCATACTTTTATGGTATGCTTCCAGAGCCTCTTTCAATCGACCCTTTTTCTCCAATATGTCACCAAGATGGCAAAGAACGGTAGGGTCGTCTTTGATATTTTCCACAGCTTTGTTGATATAATGGAATGCACTATCAAGCTGCCCCAACTGGTAAAATACCCAGGCATAAGAGTCTAGAAAAGCTCCATTATCAGGTTCCTGCCTGAGAGCAGTTTCTACAAGTATCTTTGAGCTATCCAGATTGATTCCTCTCTCTGCCCACATATAACCAAGGTAGTTGCAGGCTGCAGGATCATCTGGTTGCAGCTTAAGAACTTTTCTAAAAGCAAATGCAGCAGAATCGATCTGTTTTGTTCGTTCGAATGCACTTCCTAACTCAAACCAGCTATATACATTGGTACTGTCCTTCGATATCGAGTTATGGTAGCTCTGAATGGCTTTCTTGTATTCCTTCTTTAAATTCATTACCATTCCATGCAGTTGCCAGGCCACCGGATTATCGGAAGAAATCCTGGTAAACCGCACTGCAAGCTCTTCTGCAGTTTCATAATCCTTCTCCCGAATCGGAATAAGGCAGAGCTCTTTCCAGGCATCATAGAAATCGGGTTTTAAAGATAACACTTTTTCCATTTCAATCCGGGCAAGATCGGTTTTCTTTGCTGCGGCAAAAGCAAGGCCCAGATAATAGTGCAGTTCATGATCATCCAGATCATATTCCAGCATTTTTTTCAGCAGATTCTCTGCTTTGTCATATTGTTTGTTGTAATAATACAGAAGAGAAAGAGTTTTCCCGTATATCTGCCCATAAGCAGCATTATTATAGAGTTTTTCATAATATATTATTGCCTGAGGGAAATCATTTCTGCTCATATAAACCTGTGCTATACTGCGCAAGGCATCCTCATTAAGAGAGTCTTTAGATAAAGCAGATTCCAGCAGCTGAACTCCTGAAACGGTATCCTTGTTAATGATTTTTGAGTTTCCCATCAACACAAGCAGTTGCGCAGTCTCTCCAGTGATTTCCTTAATAGAAGAGAAAAGACTGTCTGCTTCTTTAAAGCGTTTTTCACTGATAAGTAATTTTCCAATTTTAAGACCAAGCTGGGTTGCATCTTTTTGCTTTTGGTAAAACCTGAGATAGTAATCGATCGATTTGCTCAAGTCTCCTAAAGATTCGTAGATAAGTCCCAGAGAATACAGTTCCTCTACAGCTTTTTCATCTATACTTTCCAGTATCTCAGCTGCTTTCTCCATCTTACCCATTTTCAGATAGATGGCAGAGACAACTCTTTTGGTTTCATTGTCTAACTGACTGTTATTTTTTTCACCTTTGGCCAGAAGAAGAGCCTGAGTATATTTCTCATTCTCTATATATTTACGAATCAATTCATTACGGAGGAATTTAGAAGAGGGATCCAATTCGTAGGCCATCTCATAAAAGCGGATCGCAGACTGCTCCAGACCTCTGCGTTCAGAATCACGAGCCTCAATAAAATATTCGTGAGCTCTTGCTACTGAATTGTATTCCGGAGGAGCTTCCAGTGAGGGACGAATAACAGGAAATGTATGAGTAGCACATCCTGTTATCACCAATGGAACGATTATAAGAGGGAAAAAACTGAGAATCTTTAAACAGTGCACATAAAACCTTTCCGGTCCGGATCATCTTTAAGTACGATCAGGGTTGCTTTTTATTTAAAATGCAAAAGCTTACTTTGAACGAATTACAGACACTACCAGATTAATCTTTGAATTCAGCTGAACATTTGAACCTGGAGCAACCGATTGAGATATAATCGTGCCAGGAAGAAGAGCTGGATTGTTTTTATATTCAACCATTCCTAAAACCAGGCCGCTCTCTTCAATTTTCTTTTTTGCGGAACCGATACTCTCTCCTACCAGATTTGGAACCTCAGCGTGAGTCGGTTTTGGGCCTTTGGAAACATAAAGATCCACCTCCATCTCTCGGGAAATAGTTGTTCCACTGGCCGGGAATGCATCGACTACTATATCCACAGCTTTCTCTGATGAAAACACTTTTTTTACATTCCCCAGGGTGAACCCATGTTTCTTAAGCTCGATTCTGGCCTGGCGCTCCGAAAGGTTTCTAACATCCGGGATAACAGCAATTTCCTTTCCTTTGCTGAGCACCAGTGCAATTTTTCTCCCCTTTTTTACTTTTTCCCCTTTTTCAGGGAATTGATTGATAACATGCTGGTCCGCGACCTGATTATCATACTCTCTGCTTCGAATCTCAGTTAAAAGCCCTACCTTGTAAAATTTTTCTCTGGCAGCTTCATATTCCATCCCTGCAACATCAGGTACTTCGACAATATCCCTGTTTACACCTACAACTCTGGGCATAATCAGACGATCAATTATAACAATTCCACTGATAGCTGCGATAATACATACAATCACTGTTCCTGGAACAATATATCTCCAGAGAGATCTTAAGGGGATATGTATCAGAATACTTTTTTCCATTCAGCAAAAGCCTTCATCTTTCTATTCTCATATATTTCTTTTCATAACAAATAACTGTTTGATGCTTATTGATAAATTTTTACAGTCCTCATAACAAGGAATTTTTCTGAAAAAATTATTCAACTTAGCTTTAAACTTTCTTGAATAACAACAAAAAAGTAAAAATAATATGGAAGTTGCAGGAATGCTAAATAAGTAAATATTTCTGCAATTATTCCTGATGAACTGGCAGATCGTCTGCAGAAAGCACTCCTAAGGGAGGCGGAGGCTCAGGCTTGGTTGCCATATAAATCACAAGTGCTCCTAAACCGACTGCTCCTACCCCGGCAGAAGATAACAGAATGATTTTTTTTGTGTTATCTTTAACGATATATTTATCGATCTTTGAAGGATCGGTAGTCCATTTAAAACTGAAAGACACGATGCTAAATTCGTCATTCACATGAATCTCAGGGATAGCTTCCATGTCAAATATTACTTTTATCCTATCCCGCCACTCTGGCTTCAAACCACGAACGTCTTTATTTATATCGATTTTTCCTTCTTCAATGGTGAAACCTTTAATAGGAGATTCAGAAACAGAAGGAACCGGTGATGATCCGGTCTTGGTGTCATGGAATTCAAAAACCACTTTATTTTCCCTGAGCTTAATCTCCCAGAAATAGCTGGACGGCTTGTCACGAAAGATGAAATAAACTGAGACCAGCTTTTCATCAGGGGTCTGCCCCTGCTCAGTAGTAATTTGAACACCTTCTATGATGGCATTTTGAACTACACTCTCAACAGTACTTTCGGACCCGTATGAATCTGTGCTGTAATTGTTCTGAGGTTCGCTATTGGATGGTGAAAGAGATGGGCTGCCTGTCTCTGCTGGTGACTCCGCAGGTGCCTCTTTTTTTTCTTCTGGTAATTCCCATTGGATCTCACTATCCTGATTAATCATTTCACCGAAAGGATCTCCACCAAAGGGGTCTGTTCCGTCTTTGGATTCAGTTCCATTTTCCCAGTCCTGTGCCAGAACTGATACCTGAAAAACAGGCAACCAGATTAATAAAAAACAACTGATAAGTTTAAACGGTATAGTTTTCATTACGTACCTCAAGTCATCGATTTCTGGAAAAAATACCCTATAAAGTCCATGAAATCAAGTCTATTATTAAATAATAACATCAAACATCTCTGTTTTCCATCCCCTGTCTCTGATGTCATTTTTAATTGCCCCGGTCAAAGCTTATATTCCCAAAGATATGTTTAAAGATAACCGCAGCAATACCTCTGAAAGCTGACCTGGAACAATGGCAGCTTAAATCATAATCAAAATGAATATATTACTGCTTTTATTACTCTGTTATTCGGTTTTTATCCTGAGTCTGATAATAATACTATCTGTGAAAAAATCAACTCCAGTCAAAAAAAGATCTGCTCATCCGGTATCAATTGTAATTCCATTCCGAAATGAGCAAAAACACCTCCAAACACTGCTGCAATCCTTACAGCAACAATCCTACAACGGACAATACGAAATATTGCTTATCAATGATGGTTCTTCCGATCAATCGGTCAAAATAATTAATGAGTTCAAGAAACACAGTGCAGTGGAAATAACGGTCATTAACTCACCATACGACCCTGGCTGCGAACTCACCAGTAAACAACAAGCCATGGACTATGGCATCAATATGGCCAGATACGAATGGATCGCCTTAACCGATGCTGATATGAAGCTGCTGCCGGATTGGCTAAATTCACTTATGATAAGCACTGACCAGAATACAGATATGGTATTCGGACATACTGCAATAATACCTGATAACAGAGTATTTACTCATATTCAGGCTTTTCAGCTTGAATTTCTCTTCTCCGCTGCATATACGTTTCATAAAGCCGGGATTAGCGGCTCCTGCATGGGAAACAATATGCTCATCTCAAAACAGGCATATCAGAAAGCAGGTGGTCAGAAAGCGATAGGATATAATATGGTAGAGGATCGCGCACTATTGAATCTTTTCAAGCAGAAGAAAATGAATATTTCCTGTACAGAACCGTTCCTGCCTCTCGCACTCACCTTTCCATGTGAAAGCTGGCACCAGTTTTTCCATCAGTTTAGAAGATGGACAAAAGGTGGCTTTGTCTGGCATTCCAATCTCTTTTTTATCGGGCTTCTTTTTTCTCTGCAAAATGCCCTTCTCTTTTTAGCCTGCCTTTCAATTCTGCCTGGGATGCTCACCATCGTTACTGCAGGGAATTTTCTTCTGACCTGGCTTTTTACTGCGCTCAGTTTCAAAAAAATCAGATCATCTCAGAATTTTTTTTACTTTCCCTTCTTTTTGCTTTTTCTTTTATTTGAATCGATTTTGTATTTACTGTCATTCTTTTCCAGAAAAGACATTGAGTGGAAAGGGCGAAAGATTAATTCCTGATGAAACCGATCCTTTTACATTATTACCTTACCAACAGGTGCAACTGCAGATGCAGTTTCTGTCAGATCTGGCAGGAAACACCAAAATCCGATGCAAAAGCTGCAGATGTATTAAAAAATCTCACTGAAGCCAGAAAAGCAGGTTGCAGGTTTGTAGATTTTACCGGTGGAGAACCGCTTCTTCACCAGGAGCTTCCACTTTTTCTTTCAGAGGCAAAAAAGTTGGGATTTATTACTTCAGTGACTACCAACTGTCTTCTTTTTCCCCAAAAAGCAGATAAGTTAGCAGGTAATATCGATCTGTTGCATTTCAGTATCGACGCAGACAACTCAGATCTTCACGATCAATTAAGAGGTGTAGCTTCCTATTCCGCTGTTATAGAGAGTATAGATATTGCACTTAAATACCGCCTTTATCCAGACCTGCTTTTTACTTACACAAACGAAAATATCGATTCATTCGAAGGTATTTACAGGCTTGGAAGAGAGAGAAAACTGATTGTAATATTGGACCCTCTCTTTAGTATCAATGGAGTTGATAGTATAAAGGATTCCACACATCAGAAGGCGCTGGCTTATTCCAGAAAAAAAGGAGTTTACCTTAATCAAGCGCATCTGAAAATTCGACGCATGGGAGGAAATCATATCAGAAACCCTCTTTGCCGAGCTGTTGAATCCACAATTGTAATTGTTCCTGATAATCGGCTGGCCCTTCCCTGTTTTCATCACCGGCAAAACCTTGTTCCTCTTAATGGCGATCTGAAAAAAGTATTAAACTCCGAAGAGCGTAAAGATGCGCTTAGCAGGCAGGGCAGATATGCCTTTTGTGAAAAATGCCACATCAATTGTTACTTTGATCCTTCTTACTTATACATGCGTAATTCTCTTTTTATTCTTTCGATTATTTCAAAATTTGGTTATTCCTGGACAAAGTATGTGGCATACTGCAGGCCATGGCCAATTTTCAGATGGTTTAGAGCGAATCCTCAGCGCCAATGAAGCTCATAAAGCGGAAATAATAATGATTATTGGCATACTACCAATGTAATTCTGTTGCTTATGGTTTATTTCTGTATTAATTTATTAAACAACTTTGAAGGGTAGTATCGAGGCTTTTAACTTTTGGTGATCTGTTTAATCGAATAAATTAATTTTAGCGGTGGAGATTAAAAAATGAAACATCCAAACCTTGCAATTTCATTCTTTACTTTGCTGCTATGTTTCATTTCGCAATATACAGAATCTAAGGTTATCAGAGTTCCTGCAGATGCAGCGACTATCACTGCAGCTCTCTCCTCGGCTAATAAAGAGGATACCGTGCAGGTTGATCCAGGTTTGTATAAAGAACGTATTTTCGTACCGGCATCGGTAGTACTTCTTTGTAAAAACGCATTAAAGGCAGTAATTGATGGAAATGGTCGCGGGACTATCGTAACTTTAGGCACTTCTTCAACAATCTGCGGCTTTGAGATCAGAAACGGAACCATTGGTGTCTTCTCCACCTCCTCCAATTCTTCAATAACTCAATGCAGAATCGTTTTTAATCAACAATCAGGAATTATGTGTGTGGGTAATCTTCCACGCATCGAAGACAACATAATCGCATACAACAGAGGCTCAGGAATTCAGGGCTGGGACGTCAGATCAACTTCTGCTTCGATAAATCACAACACTATTGCTTATAATTCCAATCATGGGATCTCTCTTGGAGGTACCTCAAGTATTATAGTCGAAAACAGTATTATTGCTTATAATGGCATGTTTGGCCTTAAGCCTTCCAATGAAGAGGTCAGGGTCTTGATGGTTAATAACAGTTTTTTCGAAAATGAGCAATTTTCAAATGTTTTACCTTCCGATAACTTCGCTTTTGATCCGATGTTTAAAGATCCGATTCATCTGGATTTCTCTCTTAACAAAGAATCCCGCTGTATCGGAAGAAGTACTGATAATCAAGATTTAGGAGCAAGAATTGTTTATTAAAAAATTCACCATAAACCGGGGAGCATTTTTATGGGTAAGTATTTAGTTGGCAGGGCATACAAGCTGTGTTTGGCTCTTGCAGTGGGACTTTTAATTCCGACTGCAACGCTTGCAGTTTCAATTCAAGTGCCCTCTATGGGTATTAAATCCATTTCCGAAGCCATGATGAGAAGTAAAAGTGGAGATACTATCTGGGTCGCTGATGGAGTATATAAAGAACATGTACTAATTGCACCTGGAGTCACTCTGATGGCTCGTTCTACTTTCAAAGCGGTCATCGATGGCGGTGGTAAAGGGACCGTTGTAACCATGAGTAAAAATACTACCATATCCGGTTTTGAGATTCGAAACGGTACTATTGGTGTCTTCTCTAATGGTGCTGGCAGTGCAATCATCTCCTGCAGGATAGTCAAAAACTGGCAAACCGGAATAATTGTAGTTCGTCAGTTGCCTCTGATCGAAGATAACATCATCGCCTTCAATCGTGGTTCTGGATTTCAAGGTTGGGACGTACGTTCAACCAATGCTTCTATAAATCACAATTCCATTGCTTACAATGGAAATCACGGTGTAGCGATCGGTGGAAATTCGGAAATAATTATAGAAAACAATGTAGTAGCTTTTAATGAACGTTTCGGGTTAAAAATACTTTCCAATGCAGAAAGAATTCAGGTTACCAATAATAATTTCTATCGGAATCTGCCTAACCCCCGCCCGGTTCCCTCGGGAAACTTTTCCTTTGATCCGGCGTTCATGTCTCCCAGAACCAAGTTAGATTTTAAGTCTGACCCTGTACAGTGCTGTAAAGCGAAAGGCACAGACGATCAAGAACTAGGTTCACGAATAACATATTAATTTTAAGGAAGATAACATGATTAAACCTATAAATCGTTTTTTCAGAATTAAATTTCTGATATTCTTATTTATTTGTAGTGCCGGTTTTTTTTCACAACTTCTGGCAGATGGTTATTCGGGTGAGCATCTGGTTACTCAACGCTGGCACTACCTCTTCTCTTCCCGTTCAGCATTGACTAACCCCAGCTTTATCAACGAAGAGAATTATCTGTCTCTGAAATATGCATTCAATTCCATTCTCACTGAGTTTCAAATTCATGAGTTATCCGCAGTCTATCCTATTGGGCTTTATCAAGCTGCTGGAATTAATTTTACCACTCAAAATGTGAAACCTTATGATCGTACCGATGAAAGTGGTGAGGTCTTAGCCGGTCCTCAAATTGTTGATGGTAAAAACTATATCACCCTCACATATGCTAATAACCTGTGGAAAGGTTTAACTTTGGGTGCCAATGCCACTACTGGTATTATCTCCTTTGATGGTGAAACCTCAATAGGAATCGGTTTTGATGTTGGTTTATCCTATAAACTTCTTACGCATCCTGCAATTGGTACTCATATTTTTGGTGTTTCACTTCAGAATGTGATCTTTACCGGTGATGATCAGCCGCCCAGAACTCTCAGGGCTTCTCTGAACTCAACCTACTGGGAAAGAAAAATTGAATCTACTATAGATTTTGCGGTCAAAGATCTCGGCTCCAATACCGAATTATGGAAGGACACAACACCTTCTACAGAATTTGAACTAAACGCAAAGCTTGGCGGATGGATCATGAGGTTTGTCAATCTTTACGGGTTAATTAACCTCTCCGAAAATGGAATGGAAGGTCTCGGGTTCGCAGGTGGTCTGAATCTGCCTTCAATCTATAACGGTCGCGATGTCTCCTTTCTTTTTCAATACATGACAATTAAAGATGAAGACAAGGACAATGAAAGTGTTTCCAGTATCACTCTTTATGGCCGCGTTGATATCGGTAAACACCGTGAAGAAATATTTGCCCGCAGAATGGCCAAAAGATTTGATCTCAGACCTAATGATCTTTACACAAAAGCTATCGAACTGTATAACCAGGGTCAATACTGGGATGCCAGAAGTCTGTTTACTGAGCTCTTTGTTGAATATCCTGATTTCCCTAAAAACGACTGGGTAAGCTTCTTTATTGGCAGCTGCCAGGAAAATATGGATATGGGTATCACTGCAGAAAAAGCCTACCTGAAAACAAAGGAACAGTTTTCAAAAAGCTCTGCAGTTCCCTTTGCAGACCTGGGTCTGATGAGAGTCTATTATCGCGACAATAAATTCGATGCAGTCGAAAACCAGTTTAATGAACTCAATAAACTAGGTGTTCCAGATTCTATCAAATACCATGGTTATTATTACATGGGACAGGCTGAACTCAAACAAAGCAATTTTTCCAAAGCTAAACAGCTTTTCAATCTTATCCCAGAAACCCACCCGGATTTCCCATTTGCTCAGCACTCTGCTGCAGTTGCCGATGCTATGCAGGATAATATCGATGGAGCACTCTCAAGTCTTGAAAATGCTATTCAGTTTACTCCTAAAACCAAGGCCCAAAAAGAAATCATCGACCGTTCGTACGTTTTCCTGGGTTACATCTTCTTTGAACAGGTTGCTGCTCAGGAAGGTTCTCTGGCAAAAGCTGTAACTGCTTTACGTAGTGTCGATAAGAGCAGCTCTTATTATCAGGATGCTCTTCTGGGATTAGGATGGACTGCTCTCAAAGCCCGTCAATGGGCTGATTGTGATAAAGCTGGTGCTGAGCTGGCTTCTGTTGCTTCCAATCCGGTTTTGAAAGCAGAAGGACTGCTCTTACAGGCTTATGCTGCTTCCATGAACAAAAACTATGGGCCTGCAGTAAATTTCCTGAAATCTGCTTCAAAAGAACTGGACAATTATAAACAGCCACAGCAATCTGAAATCGAAGTTATGAAAGCAGATTTCTACAATCTGACTGAAGAGTATAATGTACTTGCAGAAAAATCCTATGAGCTGGCCAGTGCCAGACAATCCGCCATTGTGGCAAAATCTATGGACAGTCTGCATACTCTGCAAAAAGGATTTCAGACAAAAATCAATGACTATTATAAAAATGTACAGAATTTTACCCGCAACTCTTTCTTTGCCCGCAACATAGAAACGGTAAAAGAAGATGTGGAGTATGCGCTGGCTAAATTTGACAGAGCTTCAAGCAGATCTTCGATTCAGGAAAAGAATGCTGAAATCGATGAAGAGCTCAATAAGCTCAAAGAAGAGCTTAACAAAGAGCTTGGAAATGAAGGTGACAATAACAGTTCAGGAAGCGACGACATTAATTCCGAAGATTTTGAAGAGCCAGCCGAATAACAGTTCGATCACCGGTTATAAAAAAGCCTCTCACAAAATGAGAGGCTTTTTTTATCTTCTGTCTGCTTGCAAAATCAAGTGAAGATAAATAAGGATGATTATCCTTCAGCAATTACTGCGGAATTTAGGTTAAAACAGTGGAAATAAACTGAATAGATCCAATGGTTGGGCCGTCTGCTAATGCGCGATTCTCCAGTTGCAGCCAATTCCAGCATCAACTCTCAGTGGAACCATTAATTTATAAGCAGTACTCATTTTCTCGATTATCCAGAGTTTAATCCGTTCTGCTTCTTTTTGCGGAACTTCAAATACCAGTTCGTCATGTACCTGCAGTATCATTTTGGCGTCTGCACAGATATCCTGAATTTCCTTGTGAATGTTAATCATAGCCATCTTGATGATGTCAGCAGCAGTACCCTGTACAGGCGTATTAATGGCAGTTCTCTCTGCAGCTTCGCGGATATTTCGGTTTGCAGAGTTAATCTCCGGGATAAATCTTCTTCTTCCCAGTAATGTCTCGGTATAGCCTAGTTTCCTGGCGTTCTCGATTGATTCTTCCATGTATTTTTTTATGGATGGGAACTGATGAAAATACTCTTCAATAAACATTTTGGCTTCTGCAAAGGAAATTCCCAGCTGCCTGGAAAGATTTATCGGTCCCATCCCGTACATCAGACCGAAATTAATAGTTTTAGCAGTCCTGCGCATCTCTGCAGTAACCAAATCAGGAAAAACCTTATAAATTGCAGATGCAGTCAGTACATGAATATCCTGATCCTCACTGAATGCCTGGATCAGAAACGGATCCCTGGAAAGCTGAGCCAGAATTCTAAGTTCGATTTGAGAATAATCTGCACTGATCAGCACTTTATCATCCGAAGCAATGAATGCCTCTCTTATCCGTTTCCCCATTTCGGTACGGACCGGAATATTCTGTAAATTAGGATTAGTACTGGAAAGTCTTCCGGTTGCTGTCACTGCCTGATTAAAAGAAGTATGCACTCTTCCGCTTTCAGAATAGATCTGCAGAGGAAGCGTATCTATATAGGTAGAAAGCAGTTTCTGAATCTCTCTGTACTCAAGGATCTTCTGTACAATAGGATAATCTGGTGCCAGTTTCTCCAGTACTTCTACACTGGTTGATTGGGCACCTCCTTTGGTTTTCCTTACTCCGGGTAAAGCCAGTTTTCCAAACAATACTTCTGCAATCTGTTTTGGTGAATTCAGATTCAGAGTCTCACCAGCAAGTGAATAGATCGATTCTGAAAGCTGATTAAGCACATTACTGTATTCTGAGGAAAGCTCTTTAAGAAATTGGACATCTATTTTTACCCCCTGCCACTCCAGATCACCCAGAACTGAAATCAGAGGCATCTCAATTGTCTCAAATAAAGTTTTACAGTTGGTTTCCTGCAATTTAGTGTCAAATATTTCTCTAAGTGCAAGTATAGCAGATGCAATCCTGCCAGAATACGCGCAAGCAGAATCTATCGAAGCTTCTTTAAACGAAATCTTGGATTTACCGCTGCCCAGAATTGAATCCAATTTGCCAATATCTTCACCCAGATACTCTGAAGCCAGAATGTCGATATCATAATCACGTTTACCTGAATCGACCAGATAAGCTGCAATCATAACATCAAACCAATTACCCTGTAAAGAGATTCCCTGATTTTTCAGAATCTGAAAGAAATTTTTCAGATTGTAGCCGCTTTTTTTGATTTCCTGCGATTGAAGAACCTCTTTTAAGACCGATAAAACCCGGGTCAGTTCAATATTGGCGGTATTGATATGAGCAATGGGAATATACGCCGTTTCTTTACCAGGAACTGCGATAGAGATCCCTATAATCTCGCATCCACGAGCGTGATCTGTGGTGCATCGGGTATCTATGGCCATCTCTCCGGCATTAGCTATGGAGTTGGCTAATGCATTCAACTGTTCAATTTCTGTAATAACCGAAACTGCAGGCTTGTCTTTTTGAACACTGCTAAAAAGGGGATGACGTATAAGAGATGAAAATTCCAGTTCTCTGAATAAAGAGATACACTGAGGAAGGTCAAAGGGCTTTCTTGAAAGTTCATCCAGCTCCATCTCAAGATCCACATCTTCCTTAAACGTCGTCAGTGTTTTACTAATACAGAGCAGTTCATGGTTTTGCTGGATTTTCTGGATGAGTTTTTCGTTTTTCAAAACTGATGGATTTTCCAGAACATTGTTTACACTTCCAGCCATCTCCAGTATTTTAAGCGCAGTTTTAGGTCCCACCCCGGGAACTCCGGGAATGTTGTCAGATGAATCACCGGTAAGAGCCAGGTAGTCCCTTATTTTTTCCGGACCGACTCCTATTTTCTTTTTCACCTCCTCAGCATCCATTATCATTAAAGTTCCACTTCCATCTGGAGCAAGCATTTTCACATGAGGGCCAATAAGCTGCATCAAATCCTTGTCTCTGGTTACCAGAAAGACATCGAATGATTCCTGCAGGGCTTTTCTGGTAAGTATAGCAATAAGATCATCAGCTTCCAACCCGTCCTTCCTTATGACTGTAATGTTTAATGTCTCGATTAGTTTGTCTATCAGAGGCATCTGTGCTTTCAGATCATCTGGCATCTGCTCACGGTTTGCCTTGTACTGAGAATAGATCTCATGACGGAATGTCGGTTTGCTGCTATCAAGTACAACAGCAATATAAGGACAGGAATAGCTTTCGATTAAACGAACCAGATAATTGGCGAAACCAAAAACTGCACTGGTCGGTTGGCCTTTCGAATTGATCAGGGGATTTTTAGCAAAGGCATAATATGCCCGATAAACCAGGGCGTATCCATCTATTAAGAACAGTCTTTTATCAGTCATAAAGAGATCGGATCGGAGTGAAAGTGATTAGATCAATCTGAAATGAACTTTTTTTTAAAATGAAATCACCTGAAGAAACAGGGAAATAGCCTTACCCAGGAGTTCGTTTCAGGGTTAATATATGTTCTGGCAAAATTATTTTTTTTGATTTTTCTTTCTGGTTTGAGACCTGTTAAGAAAAGAGATTATTTAACATTGGTTCAAACGTTTGTGCATCAGATTAAGAGACATTTGCACACGTCAGCCCTTTTTCAACATAAATATCGAATCGAATTTCTATGATATAGATAAATATTAAATTGTATAAATAGATCTGTCTTGCTAAAAATATGACTCATTTCTATATTTGAAAAGATTCATCAGATCATCCTATAATTTGTCGGGGTATTTTATATGGGAAAAGAAATCTTTGTGGGTCGGTTATCACTTAAGCGTTTTTTTACTGAACTGCTGGCTAAACTTCTGGATGATGGAAAAGAAAGTCGCACCTTCCTTCAATTTAAAAAACAAAAAGATCCTGACCTCAATTATCCCCACCTTCTTCTTTTCCACGGCGGCTATGGGCTGGGAAAATCAACCGCTTTAAACCATTGTATTCAAATAGCTAAAGACTTCTGTGATGAATCGAAAAAATCCCTGAAAATCGTAAAAATCGACTGGGAAGACTGGTACTATAGAAACTGGAGTCTGCCATCCAATAATATCGAATTAATGAAGGCGCTACACGAAATCTTCTCCTCCAAAAATACCGGATTTTCCAGTTATTTTTCCAGATTCGAAGATCTTCACGCCAAAATTAAGAAAATCTCTTCCAAAGCAAACGAACTTATCCGCAATGAATGGAAAAGAGATACCCAGGATATAGATTCCCTGGGACTTCCCGAAGAAGAGCAGATAAAGAACTTTTTACAGAAAAAAATCCCCAAACAGGATCTCGAAATATTGGACAAGGCCGAGGGCAAACTGGCTGAAATTCTTATAACGGGGCTCAGGGAAGCCAGTAATGAGACAGCGATCATGCTGGCTATCGACAATTATGAATATCTGCAACATGATATGGAAAAATGGTTCAGATCCGAATTTTTATACCGGCTTTGCGATCTCCGTCTTATAACCATTGTTTCCGGCAGTGGTCAATTTTCAAGGGATTACAGGAATGTTTTCCCGGAAGAACAACTGTACATAGTGAATTTTTCCGACATTGCCCTCAGCAAACTGGATATTTTACAATTAGCAGTGAAAAGCCACATCAGTTTATCCGAAGAAGAAGCCGAAAAAACTGAACGCTTAACTTGCGGTATACCTCTGGTGGTACAGGATCTTTTCAGCTACGCTTTAAAAGGAACAGGAATCGGTGAGCTGCTAAGTGATACGGATCCAGCAGATTTTACAACAGACAAATTTACTGCAGATATTGTTGCACGCTTTCTTAAATACAGCTCCGATTCAATTGTCAGAGACCGGATCTTTCACCTGGCCATGACCAAACAGTTCAACAGCGCACTTTTTGCCGAACTATGGCAGGTAAAGGCATCAGAAATCAATTCTATCATGAAAAGTCTTTCTGAGCAATTTTCCTTTGTCAGCAACAACAGAGTTCATTCACTTATCAGAACCAGTCTGATAAGTTATCTGCACCAGGAGCTTTCAAATGGCTCAGGCTCTCCACTGGCCTCATTCTTCAGCCATTACACATCGGTATGTGCAGCCTATTTTACAAACCAGCTGAATCAGCTTCAGAAATCGATACTGTCATCCGAAATACTTTATTCTGAGAGACGCTACTGTGATGCACTCATCGGTTATTACTGCAGTCTCATGTGGTCAGATCCGGAGGCGGTTTTCAATTCTTTACCAGGCACATTCCTGGAACTCATTCACTTCAATGTTAATTTTGCCAACCAGCTTCTCTGGCATTTGAGTGAGTTCAGAGATGTCCTGCCGCAGCAGTACAGCGATTGTCTGGATATTCTTTACAGCGGAATCACTATGGCTGACCAGTCACTGGTTAGCAGCAAAGTTCCGGTTCAACCAGAAGAAAATACAGTAATAAACTTTCTGGAAAACAGCCTGGAAAAAATGAATGATTTCCAGCGTGCTCTGCTATTCCATAAAAAAAGCGAACTTCTTATTCGCAATAATGATTTTTCCGGTGCAAAAGCATTTCTGGATAATTCATTTTCTCTTATGGATTCCACTTCACCACGTGAAATTCTCTATGAAGACTATATTCAGATTGCGGATGAATTCTCAAAAAAC
Source organism: uncultured Fibrobacter sp. (assembly GCA_964411655.1). Lineage (GTDB taxonomy): Bacteria > Fibrobacterota > Chitinivibrionia > Chitinivibrionales > Chitinispirillaceae > JAAYPC01. The sequence goes on along the minus strand of CAYPMS010000003.1, from coordinate 23,868 downwards.
AACGAGCATCAGCTTGCCATAGAATCGCTTAACAACGCAGTTTCAATCTGCTCAGACAACTATCTGCCATGGTTCGATCTTGGGCTTTCCTGCTTCAAAATCAAAGATTATCAGAATGCTATAGCTGCCTTTTGCAGATCAACTGCAATAAACCCCGATTTCCAGGATACCTGGTATTATCTGGGACTGTGCTATGGAGCAACCAGCGACCATGAACAGGCCGTCACATCTTTTGTAAAGGCAATAGAAAAAGGCCCGGAAAGCAGTGATATCTGCTACAATATGGCTCTGTCACTGGAAAAAACCGGCAATAATGTGGAAGCGGTCAAGACATTTCAGAAAGTAGTGGCACTGGATCCGAAAAATGTCGATGCCTGGTATAGGATCGGACTGCTCACTTCGATACTGGAGCATTCCGATGAGGCAATTACCGCATTTCAGAACGCAATTTCCATAAAGCCGGATTTAATAGAAGCACACTGTGCTTTAGGAAAAGAATTTCAAAAAACCGGTAAATATAAGGATGCAGCGGAATCTTTCGAAAATGCCGCAAAGCTAAATGAAAATGATGCAAATCTCTGGAATCTGGTTGCTTCCTCCTGGTTTTCTGCCGAACAGAATCAGAAAGCAATCGATTCGGCAAGGAAATCCATTTCATTAAATGAGAAATCATCTACGCCCTGGGTGATAATCGGACATGCCTTCACTGCGCTGGGAAATTTCTCAGAAGCAAATTCTGCATATACCAAGGCTTCAGAAATTGCTCCTGATGACCCATCTGTATGGGTTAATCTGGGTAATAATTTCTATGCCCAGAGTATGTATGAGGAAGCGATAAATTCATTTAAAAAAGCCGTATCCATAAATCCTTCACAAGAAGGAACATGGTTTAATCTTGGTCTGGCTTACAGAGTCAAGGAGCAGTACGATGAAGCCCTGAAAGCATTTGAAAATGCTATAAATCAGGAGCCTTCAAATCCGGAATGCTGGTTTCAGAAGGGACGTATCCACATGACCCTTAACCAGTTTGAGGAAGCCGCGGCATCCTTCGGCAAGACAGTCGAGTTTTCTCCCAACTCTCATGATGCCTGGTATAAAAGAGGATTGGCCTTTGCCAAATGTTCCAATCACCCCCAGGCTATTGAATCATTTACAAAAGCAGCAGAACTGTGGAGCACCGACCCTGACATATGGTTTAATTTGGGTCTCTCCTATTCAGCAATAAACAATTATTTAGATGCGGTTAAATCATTCCAGGAAGCATCCAGACTCGCTCCGTCAAGACAGGAAAACTGGTATAATCTGGGCCACAGCTTCCAGATGTCAGGTCAGTTCCAGGAAGCAATCAATGCCTTCTCCAAATCACTTGAGTTACTCCCCGATCACCACCTGTCCAGTTACAATATGGGTGTGTGCCTGTACTATCTGGCTAATTATCAGGAAGCCAAGGGTGCACTGGAAACTGCCGTCAACCTTCAACCTGATCACAGCGATTCTCTTCTTTTCCTGGCACTGACCTACCACGCTCTTGGAAATTACGAAGAGGCTATCAATTATTATTTAAAAGTCACCAGACTCAAACCGGATTCCTTTGAAGCCTGGTTTAATATGGCCATGGCCTATCATGCTTCCAATAATTATAACAAAGCGATAGAAATCTATTCTGAAACGGTAAAAAGGTGGCCGGAAAACAGCACTGCCTGGTACAATCTGGGTCTGGTGTTCCATGCCCGAAATGAACTTGACAATGCAATAAGAGCCTATTGTCAGGCTACCAGTATAACTGAAGATCGTCCCGAGATCTGGTACAGCCTCGCTGCTGCATTCCATTCTCAGGAACATTATGGAGAGGCTATCCAGGCATACAGAAAAGTCACCAGACTTTCGCCGGAAAACATTGATGCGCACCTGAATCTTGGTCTGGCTTATTTAGTCTGGGGTGATTACGCCGATGCTATCGAATCTTTCATTAAAGTCATCAAACTCAAACCAGATCATCTCCAGGCCCTGGAAAATCTCTGTGTATCCTATTTCAGTGCAAAACAATACGATCAGGCCATCGATGCCGGGCAAAAAGCACTGGAAATTGACTCAAGCGAATTATGGATTATGAGTTATATCATAGTGGCCTGTGTTTTAACCGGCAGAATCGCCAAAGCAAATGAATTTTCTGATAAACTCATTGCAACCGATAATCCGCTTGAAGAGATCAATAGAACTCTTTATTTCCTCAATCAGGAAATTGCTAAAAATCCAGCTCTGCAGGGAGCCCAGGAGATTATCAGGAAACTTGAAGATGCACAACAGGGTACCATGTCGGTTCCAATACCACAAGGAACCTAAAATTGGTTCATATGAATAAAATAGTGAGAATTACGAAATATAAGATAAACCCAGGTTCATGCTTCCTTAGTTTAAATCTGATATGTTAAACCTGAAAACATTCTGTTGGAGTGTTTATGCCAATTTTTGAATACCGATGTTCCAAATGTGAATTAGTCTTTGAAGAGTTAGTGAGTGGAGATCGCGATGCCTGCATAGCCTGCCCTCAATGCGGATCTAAAGAGACTGAGAAACTGATGTCTGTTATTGGAGCAATCTCTATGGGAAAAAGCAGTTGCAATTCTTTTTGCCAGTCACAATGTTCCAGTTCCCAGTCTTGCGCCTCCGGGGGATGCTGCGCTCATGGGGCCCACTAAATCCCAGCCAGTATATTAAATTCAGCACCACCGCTAAAATTACCTGGATTTAGGAGTCCGAAATTCAGGTAATTTATTGGGCTTTCTTCTTCGCAGCTTTTTCTGCTTCCAGTAACTTCTCCCTCAAGGCGGTTAAAATCTCATTACCCGGGTTGTGCCCCAGTCCCTTTATTATCCATTGTCTGGCTTTAACAAAATCCTCCAGTTCTATATATAGATTTACCAGATTGGCGTATGTTTCAGGAATATCATGCTTTTTTTCAACTGCTTTAAAGTAGGCTTTTTCCGCATTATCTATATCTCCCCTTGCCCCGTACAAGGCTCCAAGATTATTCCAGGCCTGACTGTGGTATTTCTCTTTATCCACGATTCTAAGATAGATTTTCTCTGCAGCAGAATCTTTGCCCTCATTCTGCAGATCCACAGCCATGTTATACCATATATCAATGGAATCCAGAACTGTAATAGAATCGCTTCCCTTTGAGTTAACCGAATTATACCTTGATTCGATATCTTTATTTTTAATAGAAGGATCGATCTGTTGGGCTCTTTTATAATATTTCCATGCATTTTCAATATCATTGAGGTTATAAAAGGCGACAGCCAGGTTGTATTGTACAATTGCATTACTGGTCTCCATGCCTGACAATTGCATATACCACTGACGTGCAGAATCCCATTTTTTCAAGGCAAAAGCTGAATTACCGGCAAGTCGGCAGCAGTCAGCCCGGTCTTTACCCTTTGCATTGATGAGGAGTTTTTCTGCAATGTTCAAAGCTTCTGCATATTGACCGGCATTATAGGCTACCAGCGCAATATTATACTTAGATGCAAAGCTGGTATCGGATGATGACTTTAAAAAAGTGAGCGCCTGCTGATAATTACCTTTTTTAAATGCCAATTCTGCCTTAATCGAATTGATTGTTTTTTCATACTGTTTTTCTTTGGGTATTTTGGCCAGATAAGCTTCGGTTTTCTCACTGTTTGCTTTGGCAGCATAAACAGAAGCAAGAAGAAGCCAGTCATCGGCATCCTGATCCTTCAGATCTTCAAATATGGAAATAGCCCTGGCAGTATCACCGTTCCACAGAGCCATCTCCCCGTCCACCCTTTTTGTACATGGTGACTGAGCGAATTCCTGTTTAAGGATCTTTACCATCTGCTCTGCTCTCTGGCGGTCCTTTTTCTTGCGGGTAATCAGGAATATATTGTAGGCTGCCAGTTCCCGTTTTCCTGAAGACAGGGCCTGATTATAAGCATTGAGAGCTTCAGTGTATTGTTCGAGTCCGGCATAAGCGTTGCCAATATTGATCTGCAGCTCCTTGTCATCACTTTTGAGCATTGCAGCCTTCTTATAGTACTCAAGCGCACCGCTATAGTTTCCTTCCTTTTCCAGTGATAATCCCATGTTAATCCAAATAGTGGGGTTTGAAGGATCGTTCTTAAGATTCTTTTCCCACAGTATGCGTGCTTCCTTAACATTACCCTGACGGTTCAATACGAAGGCCAGCAGCCCCTGAGCCGCCACATTCGATTTACTCTTAAGGCTGAGCTCAAAACTATTCCTTGCTTTTTCCAGTTCGTTTAACTCAAGATAGGAATAGCCGATCTGATAATATATGCGCCAGGGATTCTGTTTCCATTTAGGAAGCAAGCCATTCAATGCTTCTACTGCTTTTGTATAATAGCCGGCCAGAAGATACAACTCAGCCAGTTCATATTCGGTATTAGGCTCCAGATACAGTTTTTTTGATGCAGTCTCCAGAGCATGGATTGCCTTGTCCCACTGATGATCTTCTTTGTAAAACAGAGCAAGATGCCGGAAAATCCGCTCATCCCTTTCCTCCTCTTTAATGGCACTGAGCACCTGAATGGCTTTGTCAATTGATTTCTGATGATAATAAAGGAGAGAAAGCTGAAAGCTTAGTTCAAGGCAGGAGTCTTTCTCCTGACAGGAAGACAGCTTTTTCTGGATATCTTTAACAACTGCATCCAGATCCTCATCCTTTTTAGTGCAGAGTGCAAGATTAAGCTGTGCGCTGCGAAGTTCCGGATTGATCTTCAACGCCTTTCTGAACTGTTCCTCAGCGCTCTTGTCATCATTTTTGTAATGGTAAATCACCCCCAGAAGATCATGAAATTCTGCACGGGAGTCCATCTCAAGAGCCTGTTTTATGAGGCGTTCGGCCAGATCCAGTTGCTTTAATTTTCTGGCATTTATCGCCCGCAAATATAAAAGTGAGGGATCCTGAATCGAATCATCAAGACCATCCCAGGTCTTCTCGGCCATATCAAATTTCTTTGAATGAAAATAGATCTGCCCCAGATTGTATCGGATTATCGGATCATCAGGATAGCATTTTGCGCCATCTTCGAAATATTTCTGAGCCGCAGCCAGATCTCCGCTGTTTTTAGCTGCAATCCCTGCAAGGAGCCACGAATCGGCAGAATGGGGGATTTTTAAAGAAAAGTACCTGGAGAGTATAGATAGTGCATCGCTGTTTTTGCCATTATCTATCAGTACTGAAGCCAGATCCACCATCACCGATGGCTCTGCGCCCTTATTGACAGCTCTGGAAAAGTAATCGGCAGCCTTCTGATAATTTCCCCTTACCCCCTCTATTTTACCCAACAAAGTGAGAGCATCATGTTTATCCAGCTTTTTTTTAAGGATTTCAATAGCTGAAGAGGTATCTCCGGTGCTGATAAGACCATGTGCCAGAAAACTCCAGGCATCATGATTTTCAGGATTAATCCTGTATGCTTTCTTCAGGCTTTCCATCCCCTTCTGTTTTAAGCCCAACTCCAGATGAATCATCCCCAGCCTGGCATGTGCCTCCACTAACTTGTCATCAGCCCTTAAAGCCCTCTCCATGAGTCTACGCGCCGGTTCTAACTGACGTTGATAAAGATAAATCAGCCCCAGATTATAAGAAGCAAGTGCATAGTCTGGATCTTTAGCCGCCAGACTCTCCCAGATACTCTGAGCTTCTGAAATGTTACCCTTTCTGAAATAAACCACACCACGGTTATTCATGGCATCACTATATTCTGGAAAACTGGACAGAGCCTGATCAAAAAGATCCAAAGCTTTATCATATTCTTTTCTTTCCAGAGCATTCAGTCCTTCAAGATTCAGATTATAAGCAGCACTGATTGCTTTTGATATAGCAGATGGGAGTGCATCTTCTTCGGAAAGATCCAGTTCAAACTCCAGCACCGAAGCTTCTGCGCCAATTAACATTGAGACTAAAAAAACTAACCAGAATTTTTTAGAATTCATGATTTCTCCTGAGCATAAAAAGAGATCATAGAGGGAAATTCATTCCAGTCCTGAAATGAGATATCTGGAATGACCTTGCCTGACAAGTCATGAACAAATGCCCCATCACTATCACCGGTAAAAAAGGCGGTTTTCATCCCAGCCTCAATTGCAGGTTCAATATCCAGTAACAGATCATTGCCGACCAGAATTGTTTGAGATGGAAGAATCTGAAACTCGTAAAGGGCATCGAAAAGCCTCCTGAAAAGAATCTGATTTGGTTTAGACACACCGTATTCATAAGAGAAAAACGTCAGATCCGGATCAAAAAGCTCATTAAAATCGTCATAATTACCATTACTCTGTTCCCTGATGAGTAAAGTGAGATCTATAGGGGTGTAAAACTGGGCATTAGACAAAAGACCAAGAGTGATGTTGTTTTCCTTCAGCTTTGAGAGTGCATCCACTACACCATCATAAAGATCTCTTCCAAGAGAATAAAAATTATAGCAGAATGCCAGATACCTGGGAATATCTTTTTCAGAAGCATCAATGAACTCTTCCGGCTTGTAGCCCCTTCGTTTCAGAAGCATGACAATTACACTCCAGACCTCCTCTATCCTTACCTCAGGGTATAATACTCCTTTTTTAGCCATCTTTTCATGCTGCAAAGCTAAAAGCCCATGATAGAAATCACTTAAGGTCTTCTCCGGCAGTTCCTTTTCATTTATCGAAACCAAAGTCTCAGTCATACCAAAACGTTCCGCAACGGTTTTAAATGCATTCAGAAGTGACTGGGAACGGCTTGCCGCATTCTGAAACCCAGGTTTCCAGTAATTAACCAAAGTCCCGTATACATCACAGATAACGGCTCTGATATCCCCGATTTTTTCCGATTTAGAAGGATATGAAATTGGAACAAGTTCCCGTTTATACTTTTTTGCTTCTTTTTCATGAAGATTACGGGCAAATTCTGCAATATCGGACACTCAAGACTCCTTTTTTTTTTAAAACTGTTCTAAGTCCATCCCAGTTTCTGGCTCACAAAACATTTCAGGTAAAAACTTTTATAAAATACATTTGAATCAATACACTACCTCATTTTACCGCTATATGTTCATAAACAAAAACCGATCTCCTTTACTGAAAACCGCCTAAATTTCTTGAAAAATTCTAATAAAAATGGTAACCTGAATTGTTCAGAGCTGTCAGGGAAGAGCAGATATTTTAGTGGCTCAAAAGGATTTTTCAGTTATGAAAAAAACAATACTGATTGTAGATGATAGTAAGGAAATACGGGAAATAGTTAAAACAACTCTGGATTCAGATCTTTTTAAGGTATATGAGGCTTCCAATGGCTCCAGAGCGATCGAATCTGCAAAAAAATACAAACCGGATCTGATAATAATGGATGTATTCATGCCAGGGCAGATCGATGGTATCGATGCAATCACGCAGATTAAAAATTCTGAAGATTTAAATGATTGTCAGATAATTATCCTTACCGGTTCCGAACAGGATCGTAAAGAGGACGGGCTTGCCGCCGGAGCAGTTGATTTTGTATACAAACCTTTCAGCCCGCTGGATCTGCTTGAAAAAATTGACCAATGCCTGGGAATGGTGTAAAAATGGCCCTGAGCGATGCTGAACCAGTAGAAGTCACTACTGACTTTTATCAACTGTATCTGAAAGAACAGCAGAAGGTCATTCATTTACAAAATGAACTTCAGATAGCATCATCGCAATCTCAGATGTATGCCCGCGAACTCAGTAACATCTACCAGCATTCAAAAAGAAAACGTAAACAGCTGGCAGACACCAACAGACAATTGGTAAAATATGCTTCAGATCTGAGAATCACCTTCTCCAGTCTGAAAAAAGCACATAACGAACTGCAGGAAGCCTACCGGGACACCATCTTCCGCCTTGTACTTGCCTCAGAATACAAGGACAAAGATACAGGAAATCATATATCAAGAATCAGCCGCTACAGCTCTTTGCTGGCCCGGAAACTGAATCTCCCTGAAACCGAAAGCAGTAATATCTCTTTGGCAGCACCCATGCATGATGTGGGTAAAATCGGAATTCCAGATCATATCATACTTAAAAAAGGGATATTGAACGAAGAAGAATTTTCAGTAATAAAAACACACACCACTATCGGTGCAGCAATTCTGGATAATTCCAAATCTGCCATTTTACAGATGGCACATACCATTGCACTTTCACACCATGAGCACTGGAATGGTAACGGTTACCCTCAGGGACTCCAGAAAGAACAAATTCCTCTGGTGGCCAGAATAGTCTCCCTGGCCGATACATTTGATGCCCTTACCACCAGCAGACCTTATAAATCTCCTTATCCGCTAGATGTAACCTGCAAGATCATCCGCAGAGAACGGGAACGGCAGTTTGATCCGTGCATCACCGATGTTTTCCTGGAAAATATCGATGAATTTGTGGCTATTAAAAATGAAGTTAATAACAGAAACGATGCGGATAATAAAAGCGAGTTTTACCTTAGTGAACGGGACAAGACTTCACTTTAACGGACAATCAACAGTTTACCTTTAATCAACAAATTACCCTGCAGATCGTATATCACATAGAAATAAAGACCGGAACCGACCAGCTCTCCTGCCTGGTTTCTGGTATCCCAGAGCCACTGCGGTTTTCCCTTATTAATTTCAAAATGAATTACCTCTCCGGCTTTCTCTGAATCATAAACCGGATGTGCATTCATCGAGAATATCCGTATCTTTACATCTGTATTTCCTCTTTTTAACTCATGCAGATTTTTGAACCAGATTCCGCATGGTCCCTTCTCACTGCAGTGCCTGCTGTTTTTTCCCGGTTTATAGGGGTTGGGAAAAGTATAAAAACCGATATAGCCGGTAAAGAAATGCCAGTTCCGTGCACCATAGACATCACCGCCCGAAGGAATATTTGAAGATCTGGAATATCGATAATCCTTACTTAAACCGGCAAAGGAACAGTAAATACTGTCATTGCTGAAAAATTTTACATCCGGCTGAAAAGTAACAGTTCTGTGATCCGGGGATATCTCAACATTCTTAAAACTGATTGCATCATCACTGTACCTGGATTTTACATACAGACTTCTATTGTTCTCTCTGTTAAAATCGAATACGTCATCGGGAAGAGAATCTGAAAAGGTAATCTTTATGGCAGGGGAAACATCCTTCACCTTCTCTGCGCTGTCAGGAGTAATGGAAACAACATGCACTTTTTTTACCGTATATCCCCAGCTCAGATTATCCTCTGTCGAAGCCGTATCAAAAAGTGGCGATGAAATTCCATCGGCATTGTTATCGGAAGGAAACCCCATCATATCCCGTACCGATCGTCCTCTGAAAGAACACCACAGGCTGTCTCCATAAAAAAGGAACCGCCCGATTCTGAAAGTTACCTTGCAGCTATCAACCGATATGGAATCAAATTCAAGAGGCGTATTATCATTATATCTTGAATAAACCAATAAAGTACTGTTTTTTTTGCGGGCTGTATCCACAGATGCCGCATACACAGGTGCATTAAAAAGAAGAGTTATTTGCGGCCGGGTTGAAAGAGAGCTGTCCCCCGGTGAAGGAGTAACCGAAAGAAGACTGAACGTGATACTGTCTACCCGCAAACTCATCATGGTATCACCAGTCAGGTCACGCCTGAAATCGATATTGTAATCAAGACGGTTTGGTCCTTCTGGTGTTGATGCCCGATCTGTCAGCTCAGTTGATATCACCAATGCTATCGAATCGGTAGGGATAAAAAGACCATCAGGAGGAAGAATACCGAATTTTGCACTTCTGGCTTTATAAGATGGTCTGAGATCCACCTTTGTATAATTCTGGCTCCAGATATAATGCAGATCAATCATCTGTGCCTTACCGGTAAACATGGAGTCCAGGATACTGTAAACCTTTATTCCTTTGTGAGCAGATGCCGAATCCATCGGTTCGGAAAAAGACAAAGAAACCGAAGCATGCGGTGGAAACCAGTAAGGCTTATACACCCGCTGTTTGGCAAGACCTTTATACGGAATATCAGAAGGAAACCAGGGGTTCACATTTATGATTCTTGGTAAATCATTATATTCCATCTGCACCGGAATTTCAATCGTGGGATGTGACGGATCGCTGGTATAAAGCACCACCGTATCCCTTATCAGACCATCTCCCTGCATCTGCAAATCGGAGAATAAAATTTTCAGCCATAAGGTGGAATCCGGCATTATGCCGACAGGCCTGAAACTGTGATAATTATCAGAGGTAAAAACAGCATGTCCCATGTCCTGGATAATTGATACAGAAAGCCATCGCCTGCTGTCGTTTCTGAACTCCAGACCTGTGATATACATCGAATCATTACCGCTGTTTACCAGAGGCAGACTCACAGTATCACCAACTCCATCTCCGATAACCAGTGATGGGCCGGGATAAAGCCTGTTAAGCGCATTCCTGTAATCATGGTTTACTGAAGTATCATCCTCAAGCCAGGGGAACTTGACATAAAGAATAATGCTGTCGGTCTTGCCAAATTTATCAGAGACAACAATTTTCATGCTGCTGTCTGAGCGTTGGACATTGTAAGAAAATTGATTCTCGACCGATTCCGAATGCAGTATCTTCTGCTGATCTCCTATCCTGAAACGAAAAGAAAGGGAATCCCAGAAAAAACAGTTGGTATCATTGACAGAAATACTGATCCTGTTTTCTTTCTGCAGCGCAACCCGTACAGTATCTCCATGATAAAAAGTGTCAGTATCAGTTCTGCAGAAACGAATCACCGGCGAACAGTTGATAATTATTCTGACATTAAGATGAACCGAAGTATCCACATCAATCCCTGTTATCCTGATAATCACAGTATCGACAGGTGCAATTTCTGCAGCCCTTAACCTGTAGGTTTTCCAGATACCTCCAGTGGTCGAATCGAGCCTGATATTATTTTTGTTATCGACACGACTGATAATCGCTTTACATGAGAGTGAATCGTTGGTGTCTGAAACCAGATAGTAAAAATCGATCGAATCATTTTGCTGAAGAACAATTGTCCGGGATAAAGGCAGTAGCAATGTATCGGGATTCCCTGCTCTGTCTCTGGTAATAACCGATGCATTCAAAACAGGAGTGGAATTTCTGGTTTTTACCTTCAGATTAACAGGTGCTGCCTGCCAGTTCTTTGAATCATAAGCAGAATAGTTGCATGTCACAACCGTATCAGTTTTTATAATGGGCAGTATTTTTATTGAAGTCTTAAAAACAGGACCGTTCTGAATCTTTTTCAATGATGTTTCCACAGGTCCGCTACCCTGAATCCTGATAGTATCAGCCTGATCCGGATCGTATACGCTTAAAAAAACTCTCGCCGTATCTTTTCTTGAGAATAAATGTAAAGTATCCCCAAAAGAAACTGAATTCAGAGTTCCGGCATTGGTCCCAACCGAATCTATACTCTTGAATCTGGGTTTCACATTCCACATGAGCACTGCTGAATCGATAAGCGGAGTCGCAAGGGAATCTCTGCCGGCTTTACGTTCCAGCGTTATCCGTATCTGAAAGAAACGTTTTGTGGTAAGAAGAGTATCATTTGAAACCGATTCCCACGATGCACTACTGCACTGCTCAACAGTATTGCCGAACCGAATGGAATCCTGCATATACCAGTTATTCTGATTCCAGTTGCGAGTATACACCTGCAATGGATAAATACGAATCGAATCATTTGCAGAATCAGATAATGAATGGATCCTGGAGATCCAGTAGCCCTGTTTATGTTTTATTCCACGATTTGCAAAAACTGCTCCCTGAACCATTGAGGAATCTCGCCAGGTCACAGCTATGCTTCCTTTGTCATCAATGGCGCAGTTGATTGCGGTACTGTTCTGATCGATTATTTTAGCATCGGCTGCATTGATATCCGAGAAACGAATTTTTACTCCATTACTTAAAACCCCATCATTAAAGCTAAATATTTCTCCTTCGATGCCTGGTATGTTATCACCATCAAGATCGCCATTGGCCACAATAGCCATGGTTTTGTTTTTAAGAGTGGCAGCACAGTGTTTCAGGCCGCTTTTTTTGTAAATCTGACTGTAACTTTTCTGAACTGTGCTACCAGAGATAACAAGTCTGTACATACCCACTCCGGAAGAATTCCAGAATATCACAGCAAATTTTCCAGGTGCATACGGGCGTATAACCACATCATCGTAATGGTAGAAGGAATTATCACAGATCAGGCTGTCAAGAGTTCCGGTTGTACCACTTATCATTGCCCTGTTGAAAATTTTGTAATGCATTTGCCTGGGAACATAGGGAGGACCACGGCTCCAGATTACCAGTATCAGATCGTTATTATCATAGCCCACTGCACAGTTTGTCAGATGTCTTCTGCCGGCTACTGTATCCTTTTCTATCTGTACTTCCTGAACTATCTGGATATTCTGGTTACGTGAGTAAATTTTTCGTAGTTTCACCTCGTTGGCGTCGATACTGTTGGCTATCAGAAATGTATCCCCTGCCAGATGACACTGAGAAGAAGCAATATAATCAAAATAAGACGAATTATCTATTATAGTGCGTGTGGAGCCGTTTTCAACTATCAGATTTGCCTCTTTTGAATTGTTCTGAACGTATGAAATGGTTACTCCATTATCTCCCTTGTTCGCATGCAGAAATGATGAAACTGTATCGCTGGTGTCAAAGATCTTCTGAGGAATATTGTCAAAATTGACACCGGTGGAAGTTATCCGGACTGCACTTTTAAATAATCCTTTTCCGGTAGCGATATAGTAAAACTGGAATGTATCAGGACCCGGTGAAATCACATCGGGGCAAATGGAGAGATAAGCGGAGTTTCTGATAGTATCCCCGTAAACCTTTGACAGCATACTATCGTAATCACTGAGTGAAAAAGCACCGCTGGCTGTGATCACAATATTGGAGCTATCAGTCAGTTCCGAGAAATCATTGAAGACCTGCCTGGCACCATAAGCTTTGAAAATGCTAACCAGAACCATCAGGGAAAACAGAAATTTCTTACTGAGATTTATGGCTTTCCGATCTTGTCTTACGTATAAAGCCCTGCTGTGAAATATCATCGATTATCCTCTGCTCATTCAGCCGGTACTCTTTTTTCCATTGCTTTACCTGACGCTCCTTTATCAATTCGATAGCCCGGCGGTCCTTTGCAGCCAGAATCAACTGTTTTTGAATCTCAAAGGCCTCCGCATTCAAATCATCTATCTTTTGACTGATCTTTAACAGATCATTCTTGAGCTTGAACCGGTAGGCTACCGAGTATCGCAGCATGGTGATATTTTTTGCATCAGCACGGTTTTGTTTCTCCGACTCCTGCAAATTCTTCAGTTCCCTTACTATACCTTCGCGAGTCTTCTGAATTTCCACTATCTGCCCGATTTTAGCCGCGTACTGCAGTTTTATCTGCTCCTCTTTTCTTTCCCTGACAGAGAGTACCGGCTGAAGAGCAAAACGGAACTTTTTCATCATTTGACTCCTACTATTTTTGCCAACTCTTTCAGTCTGGAGAAACTTTCGTCAAATGAATTTTTCTCACTGCGATTCTGCCTCAAAAAACTGTCAAGGGGTTCGTGCAATTTTATTGCCTTATCTATTTTCTCACTGCTTCCAGGAACGTATGCTCCGATATTGATTAATTCCTCATTCTCCCGGTAAGCAGCCATGTGATCTTTTATTGTACCTGCTGTGTTCAGGTGATCGTTGTCAACCACATCAGCCATACACCTTGAGATGCTTTCCAATACATCGATTGCCGGAAAATGGTTCTTGTGTGCCAATTTACGTGAAAGCACTATATGTCCATCAAGGATACTGCGTGCTGCATCTGCAATCGGCTCGTCCATGTCATCTCCTTCAACCAGCACTGTAAACAAACCGGTAATAGAGCCTTTATCCGAGGTTCCGGCGCGTTCCAGAAACTGCGGAAGCATGGAAAAAACCGAAGGGGTAAATCCTCTGGTAGCTGGTGGTTCACCTATGGCCAGACCAATCTCCCGCTGTGCCAATGCAAGCCTAGTGACCGAATCCACCATAAAAAGCACATCATTTCCCTGATCACGGAAATATTCTGCAATCGATGCAGCCACCATGGCTCCTTTTAACCTGATAAGTGCTGGCTGATCAGATGTGGCTACCACCACCACAGAACGTTTGAGCCCTTCCTCACCAAGATCCCGTTCTATGAACTCACGCACTTCTCTTCCCCGCTCCCCTATCAGAGCGATCACCGTAACATCTGAGCAGCAGTTTCTGGCCATCATTCCCATCAGTACACTTTTTCCGACACCACTTCCGGCAAAGATGCCCATTCTCTGCCCTTTACCTATGGCGATAAGGGAATCTATAGTTCTTACACCGGTTTCAAATGGTTCCGAGATTCTTTTACGAGTAAGAGGATTGGGAATAGCGGAAAAGATGGATCTCACAGAAGATACATTCAGTGCTCCTTTACCATCGAGGGGATTGCCTAAACCGTCAAGTACCCGTCCCATCATCTGGGGGCCCACTCCGATCATTAAAGGACGTTTGGTGCCAACAACAGAAAGGCCCGGATGAATTCCTTCCACCGGCCCCAGCGGCATAAGAAGTGTACGGTCCTTTTTAAATCCCACCACCTCCGCTTTACCGGCCGGCACCCCGTTTTTCTCTATGATACAGACATCGCCAACCGAAGCATAAGGGCCGGTTGACTCAATTGTTAATCCAATCAGTTCAGCAACCTTTCCATGGACTCTTATGGGTTCAGCACTGGAGATGGCCTGTAAATACGACTGAAGTCTTCCCGTCAATTCCATAGCTGTCTTATCCCCGGAAACTGTCGCAAAAACAACTCAGCTCTGGCCATTGGCTTCTGCGAGATGATTATCGGTCCACATCTTTTCGACCAGTTCAGCAATTTCATCCATCTGTACACCCAGCCTGGCATCAACAGTACCACTGTTGGACTCGATAATGCAGCTTCCCCTGTTTACACGTTCATCCGGTTCAATGATGACATCCTTTAATTTCTCGGTAACCGGTTCCCAGAAATCCCTGTTTTCATTAAGAATATTCAGATCATCCGGAGCAACCCGAATTACCAGTTTTTCCCGTTCTGCTATATACGAGAGAGCTTTTCTGGTCACGTTAAGGATAACATCCTGGCGGGTGGAGATTTCTGAAGCAATAATCTTTTTGCTAATTTCCAGACACAGTTTCAGAATGATATGTTCACTGTGGCTGAAGATTTCCCGTTTAGAATCCTCAATCTTTTTTAGAAAGGAAACGACATTCTGCTGAATTTCCCCGATATTTTTTTTGTAAACAGCAGCGGCTTCGGCAGTTCCTTTTTCTGTACCAATTCTGAGGCCTTCGGCTTTACCTTTTTCAAAAGCCTCCCGGACTGATTTTCTGGCGTCTTCCTGCTGTTTTTTCAAACGGATGTTAAATTGGGTGATCTGTTTTTCCAGTTCAATAATTCTTTTTTCATCTTCACTCAGAATCTTCCTTTTTCTTTCCGGGCTGTCAAATTCTTCAAACTGGACTTTCTTTAACGGAAAGTCATTAATATCCTCAATTTTTTTACGGATTATTCGCCTCAGCCCGACTGTAGCAGGATCTTTGGCTTCCAGAAGCTTGTCAATAAGCGAGGCAGTGTTTTCCGAAGTAGAAGATTGGCTGTTCATATACGGAAAATCCTATCAGACGACAATGTCGTCTTCTCCACCACGCCCACTTATGATAATTTCGCCATCCTCTTCCAGACGACGTACCACATCCACGATTCTCTGCTGTACTTCCTCCACATCCTTCAGACGGATAGGTCCCATATATTCCATATCCTCCCGGATCATCTCTGCAGCTCTGGATGACATATTGCGGAAGAACTTCTCCTGCAGTTCCTCTGATGCACCTTTGAGAGCAGTTGACAAATCCTTTGTATCCACTTCCTTGAGCACCCGCTGCATCGAGCGGTCGTCCAGAAGCAGAACATCCTCGAATACAAACATAAGGTTCTTAATCTCGGTAGCCAGTTCCGGATTCTCTCTTTCCAGATTACCCAGAATATTCTTCTCTGCTCCACGATCCACATTGTTTAACATCTCTGCAACTGCTTTCACACCACCTATCTCAGAAACATCACCACCAAACAGTGATTTGATCTGACTTACCAGAACTTCTTCCACCTGATCCAGTGTCTCAGGAGATATGCTTTCCATAGTGGCAATTCGGGTAGCAACATCGACCTGAAGCTCCTGAGGTAAAGCAGAAACTATAGGTGCTGCATTTTTGGGCTCCATGTGTGCCAGCAGTAAAGCAATTGTCTGCGGATGTTCCTTTTGAATGAAATTCACGATCTGCTTTGGGTCCACATTCTCCAGCAGATTAAAACCGGTGGTACGGATGGTCTGCTGAACCTTCTCCAGAATTTCCTTGGCTTTACGTGGTCCCAAAGCTGTCTCCAGAATCTCACGGGCATACTCAAGCCCACCCTGGGTAACGTATTGATGTGCGATAGCCAGATTGTGAAACTCCTCCAGAACCGCTTCACGTATCTGGGGAGAAACATTCTGAAGACGGGCAATTTCGGTTGACAACCGTTCCACATCGGCTTCATCCAGATTCTTAAATATCTGTGAAGATGCATCGGAGCCAAGTGCAACCATCACTATGGCTGCTTTGGTCGGACCGGAAAGCGAGGAAGTATCTATTGAGCGGGACTTTGCTGACGCCTTGTCATAATCATCCCGATAAAAACCAGTCTTGTCCTTCTCTTTTTTTATTGGAGTTTCCATATTTTTTACAGACAGATCAACAGGCAGAACAATTTATTAATATTTGAACAGATTAACCGATTGAATTAAAGGATATTATATCTTTTCATTCACTCCAGTTCAAGACACTTATTTTTTCTTTTTTCCAGAAGTTACCGGTTCAGAGAGCCACTGACGAATAATAGCCGCAATATTTACCGGTTCCTCCCTGGTCAGCATTTCCACTCTCTCAAGAATTTCAGAACTTTTCTTCAGATCTTCCGGAATCTCTTCCACTACCGGCTCTTCAAAACCCAGCTTATCCAATGCCGGAATGGGTGGATTCATCGCTTCTGCAACTGTTTTGGTCAGATATCTCAGGAAAAGGAGGAAACCTGCAGCAATAAAGAAAGCAAGCACATATTTGGCGATCTGCATGTATTTTTCCCACTGTTCGCTTTTCTGCATCTCCAACTGTTCCTCTCTTAACAGTTCATTGTCAAATTTTATTGAGGAAACAGTAATCTGATCTCCTCTGGTAAGATCATATCCCACAGCATTTTTCACTATATCTTCTATATTCTGCAACTCCTCTGCAGTTCTGGCTACAAATGTCGCTTTCTTATCGCTTCCAATCTCATATCTGCCATCAACTGCAACCGATATGGTGATCCGCTTTATATTACCCACTTCCTGAACGATTCTCTGCACCGTTTTGTCGATCTCATAATTTGTCAATGAACGTTCCTTCTGGTTGTCTCCATCAGGAGCATTCTTTACAGTTTCGTCTATACGCTCCTCCGAGCGAATCACCCTGCTTTCCGGATCATATTTTTCCATGGTCTTTTCCACTCTGTCAAAATCCAGGTCACAGGCGATTTTAACATAAGCCTTCGAAGGTCCCAGAATATTTGTAAGGATCTGGTTTGATTTATTTTCCAGATACTTTTCCACATTCTGCTGAAGCTCCATATTTCGTGAACTGGCCAGAGCCAGATCATCATCCCCAAAGGGATTACTGAGCAATTTACCATTGTAATCAACCACAGAGATATTCTGTGGCTTCAAGCCATCGACACTCGATGAAACCAGGTTGGTAATGCCGCGGATCTGCTCTTTGCCAAGCTGACGGCCGGGAACGCATTTTATCACCACCGAAGCTTTGGCATCCTTCTGAGCATCAAGAAATATAGTCGGTTCAGGAATTACAATATGAACACGTGCACTCTTTACCTCTTCCAATCCTTCGATAGTTCTCTGAAGTTCACCTTCCAGAGCGCGTCTGGCATTTAACTTCTGTACATAATCGGTCATTCCCAGATTGGTCTTGTCAAAAAGTTCATAACCCCAGCCAGAACTGCCCGGCAACCCTTCCCTGGCAAGATTCATTCTGATTTCATACAGATGCTTTGACTCCACCAGTACAGTCCTGCCATTATTTTCCAGCTTGTATTTATAATTGGCCTTCTGCAAGGCTTGGGTGACATCTGCCGCCTTTTCCACTTCCAGATCAGAAAAAAGTACCTTGAAACCAGCTTCCTTTTTCCCGCCGGTCTGAGACCACATCAGAAGCCCGATCATCCCTAGCAAAGTGAATGCTATCATTGAAACGGTGATAATTTTCTGCTGTAAAGACAGCCTCTGCCAGATGGCAGACAACTGGGCAATTAACTGTTTGAAAAACTCTGACATGATCCTCTCCTTAAGACCTATCGAAGTATCGGTAGACTATCCGATTAAAGTCTGATGCGCATGATCTCCTGATATGCATCCATTACCTTGTTTCTGATCTCCATCATCATATTGAAAGCAACACCGGCCTCCTCAACACTGCTCATCACCTGATGAACATCGGTAATCTCACCCGCAACCATCTTCTGAATAGACTGATCAGCCTTCTGCTGCATCTCATTGACATCGCTGAGGAAATTATTCAGCGTGTCTTTGAACGATGGCCCGGATTTGTCTGTCTTTATACCCTGACTCTTCTGAATCCTGCCACCACCCGAAACAGGACCGATTGAGTTGATTTCATTCATAACACCTGCTCCTTAAGCACTTAAAACTCAGTTTAAGCAATGTTTTCGAAAAAGTGTATCACTCTTACGCATATGCGTCAAACTTTCCTCCCAAAATCACCCTTTTAGCATCCGGCTTGCTCTTATTATAAGAAACCCCGCTTAATATCAGTGGCGATGGGTTTGTCCTTACCGATTCCTTCTTTGAGCCGGAAACCGAAGTTGAAGAGTGTGCCAGACCCGAATTCCGCACCCGCGCTTCCTGGGTTAACTTCATAAACTGAGCCCATGCATCATCCCTGGATATTGCTTTTGTATTCACCTCATCCTACTCCTATAATGAGAGTGCCTGCTGATACATACCTTTCATTGCATTGAAAGCAGTCACATTTGCCTCATAGGCTCTGGTTGCTGCAATCATATCAGTCATCTCTTCAATGATATTTATATTAGGCATTGCCACATACCCCTTCTCATCCGCATCAGGATGCGCAGGGTCGTAAACCATCCTTGGAGGACGGCTGTCCTCACGAATCTCCGCAACATTTACCCCATTACCCAAAAAACGCTCATCACGGGGAAAATTCTCCGGCGGAATTTTCAGATGATTCTCTTGTGTGCTGCTGCCAGCAAGAGACACCTCTTTATTTAACAACCTGATGTCCCTGCGATCACTGTCAGCAGTAAAAACTACAAATTTCCGGCGGTACGGCCCCCCAGTGTCGGTACGGGTAGTCTCCGCATTGGCCAGATTCGATGATATGACATTCTGTCTGATCCTCTGGGCACGCATCCCCGAAGCACTGATTTCCAAACCCGAAAGTACACCTGAAAGCGCCATATTCTACCTCTCTTAATTATTAGCTCTGTATCGATTTCCCCTGAATGGCAGCATTCAATTTTTTGAAAATTCCCTGCCCGAAACGTATGGCATAGTTATAATTCAGTTGGGTTTCTGCTAACTTTGCCATCTCCATATCGATATCCACATTGTTAACACCGCTGGGCAGAGTCGGATCATAGGGATGATATGCTGTCGCATTTACCTCATTCAGGTTTTTACGGCCGATATCCATGTGTTTATTATTGGTAATAGTTCCCTGAAGACGGGACCTGTCGAGGGCCTCACGAAGCTGCTCTTCGAATTTAACCTCTACCCTGCGGTATCCTGGGGTGTTAACATTGGCTATATTGTTAGAGATAACTTTGGCCCGGAGCATAGATGCATCCATAGCACGGTTAATCAAAGGAAGATTGGTTTTTTTAAACAGTGCATCACTAAGCATGCTTTTCCCCACGTTCATATAATTATCAGTCGCCAATTAACGGTTCCGATAATATGCAACCACCATGCCATAGCTTCTGATAATTTTTCCCATGAACCGATTATTTGCAATTTCCATTTAACCCAATGTTTTTACGTAAGTTACAAAGGTCGGCAGATTCAGGATTTCAGATTCTGAATCTTTGAGGATGATCGGAAAGATTCGATTAGTGGAGTTTTTTTCCTGCGAGGGGTAATTTTTTCTATGTGGGTTGGACCTGCCTGCCAATACCATGGCTCTAAAATCCCCAAAGAGGCATTAGGGGCAAGGGAGATTCCATGAGAAAAAAACAATAAAATTCTTAATCAAAATGACCGGTTCAACAGCATCAATTATCTTTAAACATTAATTAGCTTTCTGTAAATCAGATAAAACGGTCAGATAACTTGTGAATTACCGGTCAGATAACCGATAACAGGCACTATACCGATGCGTTTATTGTTTTCGGATTATCGTAAAGAACAAGAGGATGCAGTAATTAGCAGTACGTGAATCTGTCTGCAAATGTATTACAATAAAAATGATAGCAGTAACGATTCAGCAGATATTTCATAAATTCATCTAATGAACAATTTACGCTAATGCCGTTTTCATTCGATATCTTGTCAATTGCTTTATATTCAGACGGCTTCTCATTTTGTTAAAGTACAAACCAACTCTTGTTTTGAGTATTGAAAAAGAAGTTGATTGTTTACCCTTTTTTTCGAAACTTTTTCTGCACAGTTCCTCAATCTCATTGATAACCGACGGGTCATCCTTTTTTCTGATCAGAAGTCGCTCAATTTCTGAAACAACAGCAGTATTTGATTCGTTAAAGTAGAGATAGTTGCTCTCATACTCTTCGGCATCCGGGGCCCCATCCGGGAAATACAGATATGCCATACATTCCTCCTTGCTAAGTTACACTTAAAAGATAGCTGGTATTTATTAGGAGGTTATTCTTTGTTTGTTATGGATTAGTTAGGCTGGTAAAATCTTGTCAGGCATTAAACAGATAATCCCCAGTTCCATGCTAAATGAGCTGGGAAAGCAAGCTCAGAATTATACAACTTGCCACTTACCTTCGCAATAAGCGTTGCGATTTTCGGTGGCAGCATTATAAATGCGATTTTACATACTTTAAACGCAGCTTCGATCTCACCTTTTGATTCAGGAAACTCTCTTTTTGCAAGAGAGATTCATCCGCTCTGGTTGTTTGCGACAGCGCAAAGACATTATTGAATGTATCAGTCTGGCCGGTAATGTATCTGTGAAGTATCCGATACCAGGCTTCCATATTCTGTGGACGCTTCTGTACTACAGCTTCCCATGCATTGCGGGCTTGTGTTTCTCTTCAATCAGAGAATAAGATCATTGTCAACAATTCCCCATTGCCAGATATTGTGAATATCCTTCCATTTTCACTACCATTCCATATGCTGTTAGTTTGAATGTTTTTTAAAGCAAAAAGCCCTTAATATTCAGCATTTTAAAACTCATTTCTGTTTTAGGAAGTTCACACATTTTGCTTTACAACGAATTTAATGGACATGTTGCTGTCCCATAGAATTCCCTTAAAATGATGCTAAATACAGCTGCTGAGGTTGCATACACATTCGAGTTTACTTCTCTGCTGTCTCACAAAAAACATGTACACTGTGTAAATCCAGTCTGTTCCATAATATACCGCAGTGCTGTAAACAAACGTGCAAGTGTACCTTTCCATTTATTAATATATGCTATAAACCTCATTAGTACATAAGTTAGCAATGCCATCCATATTTGCCATTGAACTGCATTTTCATTATATCCAAGGGAATCGGAAAGCTTCAGTGTTTACTTTAGCTGTTTGAAAAAATATCTCAATATTCCAACGTGCTTTATAAAGATCAACAGATCGTTGATGCTGCAAGCTCAAAATTACCGGTATAAATTCCATTCGAACTAACTTCTGTATGGCCCGGATTTTGTTAGTATCAGAAGCTTACAGACATATACACCATTGAAGTTTATAGATTGTTAAAAAAAACGGGAGGTTGTGCGATGGTAAACACTGTACAGTACAAAAACGAGGTACATTATGAGCAAAATTTATCAGAAAACTCCAAAACTGGTAAAAAAACTGCTGAGGAATGGAATCTTATCTGGCTCAACAAGCTGGATCGTATAGTTGCAAACGAAGGAATTGATAGTAAAAAATGTATCCAGATGCGGCAGTTCATCTCCAGTTATCTTCAAAATAACCCCGGTGCTCCCTATTATCTAAAAACAACGAGTTTTATCGAATATTTAAAGGGCTTAGATTCTTCTCAATATGAAGCGATCCGGTTTTTCTATGATAAAGTAGCCGTTTCTGCGGTTCATCAGAAGTTGATTAAGAAAAATTGTCCACAGTTTGAAGAGAAGAAAGCACCAGATTTAGCTGAGGTTCAGCAATTAATATCGGTTTCTGAAAATGAAGATGTACATACAGCCTCACTTAACCAGACAGTGTTCTCCAATGAGGAGCGGAGAAGATTGCTTGAGAAGCTGAAACTGGAAATCAACTCCAGAAATCTCAGCAGGAAAACATTTAGCAATTATTATGGCGCTGTCTCCCGTTTTATCGACTGGCTGACTCCGGAGTTGAGTTCTGACTGGTATGAGGCCTTTAAGAAGCATCTTGTATGGTTGCGAGATGAGAAGAAACTGTCACCGAATACAATTAATACCTATGCTGCATCGATTGTTTTTTTTATGGAGGAGGTTCTGGAGATAAGTCCAGGCGAAGATTTATTTATCCGGATGAAGACCGGCAGACCACTTCCACGCGTACATTCACAAAAGGACATTAGATTAATAATTAATTCTCCTGTAAATTTCAAACACCGACTGATACTGATGCTTGTATACGGATGTGGCCTGAGGCTCGGTGAGGTTTGTGAATTAAAACCTGAAGATATTGATCTTGATCGTAAAATAGTATGGATTAGAAAGGGTAAAGGTAAAAAGGACCGAATGATAATGCTTGATGATGAGCTCTCACCTTTTGTAGCAGCCTGGCTTAAATGCGGCTGCGGAAGATTATTTTTATTTGAGGGCAATACTCCAGGAAAGCACCTTTCAAAACGTACTGTTGAAAAAATATATACAGATGCCTGTGTTAAACAGGGAATAGATTCTCAAGGTGGAATACACTCTCTTCGCCACAGTTTTGCTACTCATCTTCTGGAGCAGGGAGTGGACCTTCGCTATATTCAGGAATTGTTGGGACACGTATCGTCAAAAACAACCGAGATTTACACCCATGTTGCAGCTCATCAAATTGTTGCTATAAGAAGTCCGATCGCAGGACTTTTAAAGCAAAGCGGATAGTTCTGTCAGAGATCAGGCTGCAATTTGTAACAAATTGATATTAAAAGAGTTAAGATTCAGCTTCAATTCATGAATATATATTCTTATGATTTGTGTTTACATTTTTGTGAAAAAGATAAATTCACATCAGTTTTACCCAAGTCAGGTTAAAGCATCAAGCGATTCCTACGGATAAAGTTACCACTTAAATATCAAAAAACTAATAAATATCTTCAAGTAAATCATTTTTGAGCAAAAAAAAGCATGTTAATTGAGTGTAATATTTATTATTTTGATATGTTATTTTATTGACAATGAATTGAAAGCAACCACAAGTTCCCAAGCCGCACTTTTAGACGACTTGTGGAATAAATTAGTTCCAAGCTGCAGTGCAGCTTGGAAAGAGTTGGCCAAAATATTCCACCGCAAAAAAGAAAAAAATGTCGCGCAGAAAAAATAT
>CAYPMS010000002.1:51332-95616 GCA_964411655.1 uncultured Fibrobacter sp. | reverse complement strand
GAAATGGTGTTAGTCAAGAAATTGGTATGCCCCGACGAGGCAAATTATTTTTACCAGATATTTCAAAAAAGTTATTATTTACGAGAAGATCGTTCTTTTATTGAAATATACATTAAAATTAAAAAAAAATCTTTAAAAGACTGCAAAGCAATCTGGAGCACTCATGGGCAGCTTTATAGTAGAAGGCAAAATTAAATTAAGTGGCAGTATTCAGGTATCAGGCAATAAAAACGAGGCACTACCCTTAATAGCGGCCTCATTATTATGTTCAGGACCGGTTCAATTAAGTAATGTTCCGGAAATTGGTGATGTAAGTAATATGCTGGAGATTGCCTCATTTCTGGGCGCAACTTTATCTCCCTTAAAAAATGGGACAGTCACCATTGATGGCACTAATCTGAATACTTCGATTCTTCCTCTGGAACTGTCCAGTTCCATCCGTGCATCGATTCTTTTCGCATCATCATTGCTTGTCCGCACCGGCAGGGCAGTAATATGCCAGCCGGGTGGTGATCATATAGGCAGAAGACGTTTAGATACTCATTTTCTGGTTTTCAAAGCATTGGGTGCAGAACTACAGGTCGTCAGAAAAGTTACCTCAGATGTCACTCAGGAAACCAATTATATACTGGAAGCTCCACAGGGACTGAGAGGGGCCGATATTTACCTTGATGAGGCTTCTGTCACCGCCACCGAGAATGCAATTATTGCTGCAGCAGGGGCAAAAGGAACTACAGTTATAACAAATGCTGCCTCTGAACCACATGTACAAAGTCTGTGCCGTTTTATCGGGAAATTAGGGGTGACGGTAGAAGGGATCGGGTCGAACGTCCTGACTATCCATGGCAGGGATAGTTTCGTGGCATCAAACCATGAGATAGGTGCTGATTACATTGAGGCGGGATCTTTTATTGGTCTTGCTGCAGCTACCAGTTCCAAACTTACCATTACCGGTGTGGACCCTTCTGTTATGCGTATGATTATTTTCCAGTTTGAAAGGATAGGGGTAATCGCTAAGCTAAATAGAGAGGATAGAAGTATTTATATCGATGATCATCAACCACTTAAGATCCGTAAGGACCTTGGAGGGATTATTCCGGTAATCGATGACAGCCCCTGGCCTGGTTTTCCTACTGATCTTATGTCGATACTTCTGGTCACCGCCACCCAGTCAGAAGGAACCTGTCTTATTCATGAAAAGATGTTTGAGTCCAGACTGTTTTTTGTTGACAAACTGATCAGTATGGGTGCTCAGATAGTTCTTTGCGATCCACACCGTGCAGTTATCGTTGGTCCATCACCGCTTTATGGATCATCAATCAGCTCTCCGGATATTCGGGCGGGAATGGCTCTTCTGATTGCCGCATGTGCAGCCGAGGGGAAAAGCATCATTAACAACATTGAGCAGATTGACAGAGGTTATCAGAACATCGAGAAGCGACTCGCAGCATTGGGCGCCTCCATTAAACGTGTACATGATTGCAGCAGGTAAAAGGCTCCAGATGAAATCTCATCTTTTAGCTGTGTTTCTGGGGTTAACTCTTCTTTCATGCTCTTCACATTTAAGAAACTTTTATCCTGGTAGTTATTACCCCGAAGACGGCATATATCAGAACAAGATTATAAAATTCATTATTACCTTTGACAGCAACTGGCAGTTGTGGACTGATCCTGCTACCATGAACTATGATAGCAGGAAATTTGCCCGGCAACTACATAAATCCGGAATCGAACTGCTCTTTATTGGTGCATCTACCGAAAAATATCTGGGGACACGGGCAATCGCGGTAAATCTTAATGAGCCTGCAAAGGAATATGCTGAATATATTCGCAGACTTAATCTGCCTGATGTAGAAAATGACCAGGGACTTCTTGAGATTACTAATGGCCGTATAGAAATGGTCAGGTGGATATATGAAAAACACGGTTTCAGCTTCATAGAGTATTTCTTTAACAGCGGAACCTTTGATATACGCATCGCATTCTGGACCAAAAAGGAATTGTTCAGTAATTTTTTGCCGGTATTTGAGTCTATAATAGGTTCTCTCATATTGACCAATGTATTTTAAAAAGTTGAATTGTTGTGTGGTAACTTTGGAGAGAGAAAATGGAAAGTAAAAAAAAGGCAGAAATAACTTACCCTTGCGAATGGGGCTATAAAATTATTGGTTTGGACAGAACAAAGATGCTTTTAGCTGTAGACTCCATCATTAAATCAGATTCAATGCTGATTAGTGAGTCCCGCTCCAGTAGAAATGGTAAGTATATCAGCCTGGAGATAAGGGTCATGGTTCAGAATGAATCAGAACGGAACATTTATTTTAAAATGCTGGCTGAGCACTCTGAAATCCGAATGGTCCTTTGATATTCAGCTTTCTGCGAATCCTGCCCCAAAATAAATCTCAATCGCAATCTCAAATCTCAAATTTTAAATCTTAAAACCCAAATCCCAAACCTTATTCCTTAATTCTCATATGGCACCTTAAGGATTGGGCCTGTATAATTAAGGTAGGGTAAAAAACTGTTTTTTTAACAGGTTCACGGATACTTTTACGGTTTAAAAATCAAGAGGTTGATTGCTTAGACCTATATAGTGGGCCAAAATTAATTAAGGATACATTTAGTAGTGTAAAGCTTTGCACAAAAAAAGAGGAGTTGAAATGTCTCACAAGTATCTAACAAGTGGGCAGGTAGCGAAGAAACTGAAAATTTCAATCTCAACCCTGAAACGGTGGCTTGAAACCATGGATTTGGGTGTTTCTGAGGTACGAAATTGTAATGGATGGCGCTTGTTTACCGAAGAAGATATCGGGATAATCCGGGAGTATAAACGGAAAATGAAAAGAAATGGAAAACGGTTTAATGATACCACACTGGTACCAGTGATAATTTCTGCAGAAAAAAAATTTGGAGCAAAATGAGAGAAAGATGCAGATAAGAAAAGAGTGCTGTTCAGTGATAATGATTTTTTTAATGTTGGTATTTCCAGGTTATGCCCAGGATATCAGGCGGGGAAGAAATGAGGGGACTATCAATATACCGGCATCCAATGTGGCTGGTAACGGAAATATTACACTGAGTGGTATACTAAGAGGTAGTATTGGCAAGCACAGCTCAATGCTTAACTCAATAATCACCGGGAAAATAGGAATCGCTGATATTTTGCAGGGACATGTCAGTGCTTCGATAGTCAATTTTCGTAAAATAGGGTTGACCGAGGTACATGGCCAGCTTACATTGCCCAACAATGATGGTTTGCGTTTTTTCGGTATTGCTTTTTGCGGGGATCTTTATCTGTCAACAGCTATGGATACTATTTCTGGAGATGCAACTTCCGGAAGACCCGATTTTCACTCTTACTTCAGACCATCATTGATTTGTGATCAGGATTGGATTGCCCTCGACAAAAAGAGGAGTCTTAAAACATATCAGTTGCTTAGCATGGCAGATGATGCAGATCTGCTTTTCCAATATGATCAGTTATCGTTAAAGCTGGGAGCAGAGTGGAAAACATATCAGAATAGTTACTTTGTAGATGCTTCTGTTGGGTTGTATAAGGAGAAAAAGACCAGCACTTTTTCGGGAGACAGGAGCTATAAACAGCAGAAAATATGGCTGGAACCAGGAGTACGTTTGCGATTAAGAAAACGTTTCAGCTTTCTGGCTTCCATGAGGTTTCTTCTGGTGCAAAGAGTAAAAACTGAGCGGCCACTTCCTCCTCAGTATGTCAGTTTACAATTGTCTTTTGAAGCGCCGCTTTATTTTAAGGAAACAAATACCGAAGCAATCAGAACACTGATTTTCATAGATAATGCTAAAGATAAAGAAAAAGACCGGGTTACAAGGAGTATTGAACAGGGCAAATCAATTAAAACTGATTTCGAAACAGGATTTGAGGATCTTGCACCTGAGAAATCGGATATTGATCAGCAGAAGGAAGCTTTGAGAAAAAAAGAAGAGATACAGAATAAAATAGAGGAGATAGAAAATTTACTGGAGGACCTGGAATGAAAAGGCTGTTACCGATTATAATAATATTTCTGTTTGCCATAAATCTTACAGCTGATGTACAGGGAAACCAGAAGCGTAACCGGGGAGAATCATTTTTCAATTTACGTAATTCAAATACGGTGGGATTTGGAAACATCTGGTTATCGTTAGGAGCCGTGGGGCATGTCTGGGATGACGACCAGGTTACTTTGGATACCACCCGAAAAAACAATCGGAAATGGATATCGAACGTACGGGCTTTTCCGGAAATCAGAATTGAAGGCGGATTGCTAAACTTTCTGTCGGCTTCTGTGGAATCAAGATTGTTGTCCTATGGTTTTAATCCCGGATATGTTAGTTGTGGCCTTAAGATAACAACTACGGATAATCTGGATCTTCGATTGAATGGTTTTGCGCTAGAGTTTACTTTCTTACATCAGTTTATAGAATCTAGTCCGACTCTTGGAGGATACGAAGGTTTTATGCCCGAGGGATTCGTTGTTAAAGGAAATTCCATAGAAGTGATGTTCCTTTATGAACTGGATCTACTGGCCAGATTCAGCAGAATCCCGGTTAGATTTATTATAAACCTTGGCAGCAGAATCCCGTTACGGAAAGATCGGCTGGAATGTTTTCAGATACTGGGCAATACCGGATTAATTTACAGCCGATATGGATTTGATTTTTACACGCTATTTTCAATAGAGGCATTCGACAATCTGTCAGGGCCATTTATAATAAATGAGCCCATTAATAAAAACATAGCTGTTTATTTCAGTGAAAATCCCATGTATATAACTGTGGGAGGAAATATTCGTTATGACAATGGTTGTGTTCTGAATGTTTCGGTACCTTTGCTGGTTAGTAAGAACAGAGAATCCAGGATGAGGGTGGAGGATCTGGTGGAGCTGCACAGAAACAGTAATCCCGGGATTTTCAGAGATGAGAAAAAAAGAGGCATAAAGGATCCGTTTGATCCATGGTTTGTAAAATGGAAGATCGCTGGTTCCGTAACTTTCCCTTTGAGGTTCAAAATGACAAGTGCAGAACTGATGAGGAATTATCTGATGTTAAAAAATAGAAAGGAACAGAAGAGAATCAATATCGATCAGAAAATCGGGACTGAAGAAGAAAATCGGCTTCAAAAGATAAAAAAGAGAAAAGAAGAGGTAATGAACTCGAAATAATGGTCATTCGATTATGGAAAAATTCACAATTCATTCTCTTATCGCGGTTTTTGTTCTTACAGTCGGTTTATCACCGATGATGAGAATGAATTGTGCTTTTGCAAGATCTAAGAATGAACCGGTGGAGTTTACAAAGGCAAACCTGGTAAACAGACTTGTCGCTGAATCTCAGGAGGTCGACAGTATAACGGAAAATCTGACCTGCTTTCAGGACATTATCGCAGAATTACGCAATCTCGAAGTATTTCCCTCTGAACTGATCAATATGGCTGATAGTGTTCTGGTTAAATATGATAAGAGTATAGAATCTCTGGAACAGCAGTGCAAAGCGATTAGTGGAAAAGTGATTCTGCATAAAGCATCTCTTATAGATGCAATGGAAATAATGAGAGAAATGGTTAAGTCGGAACCGGTTTACAGTATGTTTACAGTACTGCAAAACGGAAATACGAAAAGAGTAAATGATCTGAAGAACATAAGTCAACAGGTTATAAGGTTGTGGAGGTCAGGGGATTCCCTGATTGATTTTGTAATGAACCAGACTGCAGAAACTCAGAAGATGAAAGAACCTGTTGAAAAGGATATCGGTTATGATAATTGTTATAGAAAGATTGACCTTATAAAAGATGCTGCAAGGGAAAAAGCATCTGTGCCTCAGCTGGAAGAACTTTTCAAAATAGAAAGATATCATCTTGATAAACTGCTGGAAATGGAAAAATATGATCTTGCACGTCAGAAAATTTTCAGTCTTAAAGAACGTTATGCAGATAAAAAAGAGGAGTTGAATTTTCTGCTGGCAAAGGTTGAGTTTTCTTCGGGAAACTTCAGAGAGGTATTATCAGCTATATCCATGATTCCTGAAACAGATCGCAATCGTGATCAGTTATTGATGATGAAGATTCAGAGTCTTTACTCTCTTAATGAATACGAAGCTATCTGGCAGAATTACAGAAATATTGATTTGACAAAACTGGAAGGCAGCATGCGAAATCTTGTGGTCTGGATTCTTATCGAGAGCGGATTCGCATTAAAAATTGAAACCGATTATTCTCAGCTTGCATCTTTGATCGACAGCAAGGGATCATTTAAACATCATGTGTTGCATGCACTTTCCCGCACATATCTCTGGTCCGGAGATAAGCAGACTGCTCTTTCCATAATGGAAACTGCATTGAAGCTAAAGGTCATGAATGAAAATGACCGTATTGCAGTCAGGGAAATAAGACTGGCTCAGGCTCAGATTTATTATGAAATGAATGAATACGAAAAATCACTGGCTCTTTTTTATGATATTCTGAATAAAAGAGAAGATTTCGAAAAAGCGCTTTTTGGAATAATATGGTGCTATATAAAGCTTCAAAATGATAAAAAAGCCGATATTGCATTAAGAAAGCTTATTAATCTGAAACCCGAATCACCTTATGCCGCTGAAGCCATTTATATACTTGCCAGAAAGGATCTGATCAAAGCAAATGAAGAATGGAAAAAAATAATATATCTGGATAAAGAAGAAAAAAGGCTTGAGGGAAAGCTGCATTATATCACTGAAAAAAAGAATAAAAACACCAGAAAAGAAGATGCTGCAAAATATGAATATGCATGTAATGAGTTAAGAGCACTGCTTGAAAGGCTTAAAAAAGAAAGAGTAATGAATTATGATTCTCTGAAAAACATGTATGAAAGAGTTGAGAGAACATGCAGAATGATCATTAGTCATTATAATTCGGGTACATTTCAGGAATCAATATTCAATGAAAAAAGAGAAAAAGTGCTTTTCCTGTTGGATTCAACACTTAATAGAATTAGTGGCGGTTCAGAAGAAAGAAAAACAAAACTTTATTCAAATACGATCCAGAACCGCATTAAAATAAAAGAAATCGTAAAAAAAGCACAGGTATTCGCTGCTATTGCCGGGATTGATCGATTCAGGTGGGAACGGGAATTTCTGGATTGGAAAAAAACTGAATACAGGAAAAAAGAGATAGCAGCTGATTCCAGCATAGCACTGATACAGGACCCGGATGGGGTTAAACAGTTGAAAAAAGAGAAAGTGCTGATAGAAAATACTATTGATTCATTGATTGAAGCTGAAGACCTGCTGATAAGAAGAAGCATTACCAGACTTAAAGCAAGGATTGATACGCTTTTAATGATGGAAATAGATGATGCTGATGCAGCTTATCTGAATTATCAATACGGAGAGTTGGCCTATATTGAAGAAAATCTGAAGTATTCGGTTTTGTACGGAAAATATGAAATTGAAATGGATGAATATTCAAGGCAGTTGGATGACTTCAGAAATGGAGAGCAGTTGAATCATCCGGTAAAACCGCAAATGCCTGTAATTGACCACAGCAAAAGTATTGAAAAATTCAGAAAGGTGATCAGCAGCTATCCTAATTCCGAATACTGTGCATCTTCGTTTTACAGTCTTGCCTGGTGTTACAATGATATCTCCAAAAATGACAGTGCAATGTATTTCATGGGAGAGATAATAAGAAATTACCTGAGAAGCTCTTATGCTCCACAGGCATGGATGTACAATGGAGAATATTACTTTGAAAGGGGTAATCTGGACAGTGCAATTATCTGCTATCAATCTGTGCTGAAGTATCCGGAAAGTGAGTGGTTTGAGGAAGCTCTTTACAAACTGGCCTGGAGTCAATACAGGCTTTCTAATCCGGAAAAGGCTATCAGCTCATTTCTTGCCCTCGTTGATCTGGGAGATGCAACCTTATCCGGAGCTTCTTTATTGGAAAAGGAATCGATGGATTATATAGCAATCAGTTTCAGCGAGGCAGATGTGACCGGTGAGAAAGGATTGCAGAGAGCGCTGCTTTTTGCTGAAAAATTGAACGATGATGATAAAGGATGCAGAATATTGCAACGTCTGGCCAGTGTTTTCAGAGAGCAGGGGAGATATGAAATAGCAAAAAAAACCTATACAAGCATGTTAAAGATGTATCCAGGGTATCAAAGGAATCCGATTGTGGAATCTGAACTGGTGAAATTGCTCGAAAGAGAACCTGCTATCAATGATATAAACATGATGAAAAAAAATATCTATGAAAAATATAATCGAAACAGCAAATGGGCCAAAGCTCAAAGTGAGGAAATTCTGAGAGAGGCTGACAGTATTGCACAAAAGCAGCTTTATGAAGCTGCAATAGGATATCATCAGGCAGCTCTGCAAAAAAATGATACCAGAGCCTATCAGAATGCCATGAGTGCCTACCGTGAAATTATTACTGTATATCCTGAATCAGAGGTGGCAAATGAATGTCATTACAACCTGGCAGAAATTCAATTTGCTATTGGTAATTATTATGAAGCTGCTGAAGAGTATATGGCTGTAACCAAACGGTATCCTGACAGTAAATACCGGGAAACAGCAGCATGGAATGCCATAGTAGCTTCTCAGAATTTATTGAAAATGGAAAAAAGCATAGAAAACCGGTAATCAGCCATGAAAAGAAAAAAAACAATTTATCCGGTAATTATCATTTCATTGGTGCTGATTATATTAGCAGGATGTGCTGCAAGGAAGGAAATTAAAAAACAGGAAATAAATAAAAATGATATGACTGATACGGTAAAAGTAAAAGAAGAGAAGAAAGATACGGTTGACAGCCTGAAAAAAAAAGATAATGGCTTGAGTGCTGCTACTGAACTTATGATACGGGCCTGTGATAACTATTTGGCATTAAATGACAGCGGGCAGAAAGCTGCAGAGGTATTAAGCATTAAAGCAAATCTTCTGTACAACAACCGGCTTTTTGACTGGAGCAGAGATGTTTATAATCAGATATTGGACAGGTACGAAAATACCAGTTATTATTATGATGCAATGCGGATGATTGCACAGTCATATTATGAAGAAAAAAGATACAATGAAGCACAGCAATGGTATCGTAAACTCAGTTATGCTGCTCAGAGTGTACCGGACAGGGAGGATGCGTTACAGCGAATAGCAGAATCGATTTTCAGAATGGCTGAAGAATACGAGGATCAGAAAAAATTCAAGGATGCAGCGATTGAATACGAAAGGATCTCTCTGGAATTTCCAGAATCCAAGATTGCAGATATTGCACTTTTCAACTCTGGATTGGCCTATGAAAAACTGGCCGAATGGACTCATGCAATACTCAGGTTTCAGCGATTAATAAACAAGTACGAGAAATCACCGCTTCTTCCAAAAGCAAAGTTCAGAATTGCAAAAAACCACGAAAAGATGCTTCAATGGGATTTTGCTGCAGATGCATATATTAAAGTTGCTCTGGAGCATACCGGATCGGAGTTAGGGCCTCTGGCATTGTACAATGCAGGATTCTGTCTGGAAAATGCAGGAAAATTAAGAGAAGCTGCTGCTATTTTTGAGAAAATGTCTGAAGTGTATCCGCAATCACCGGATGCACCGGATGTGCTTTTCAAGGCAGGTGAAATATATGGAAAAATTAAGGATTGGCAGAGTGTAACCAGGGTAAATCAGAATTTTACCAGAAAATTCGGAGCAGTTCAGGACAGGATTATCCAGGCATTATGCATGGCTGGAGTTGCTTTATATATGCAGAGCAGGGAAGCAGAGGCAATAAAGCAGCTTGAGAAGGCAGCAATGACATTTGCGAGAATGGAAGACCCAAGCACAGTGAATGCTTACTATGCAGCAAAGGCAATTTTTACCATGGGTGAAATTTATCATGAGCAGATGTCCAGAATAAGTTTATCCAGCCAGCGCAGTCTTTATAGAAAGCAACTGGAAACAAAAAGCAATCTTCTGGATAAAGCAATAGAAATGTATAGCAAAGTAATTAAATTCAATATCTCAGAATGGACAACCAGATCAGTATTTCAGATAGGGCAGATCTATGAAGACTTCGGAATAAGCATTTTTCAGCAACAGCGTCCACCGTTTACTTCTCTGGATGAGAGAATGTCACTGGAGCTGGGAATCGCAAAAGCAGTAGAAAAGTATTTTGTTGAAAATGCCCTTCATTATCATGAAATAAATGTTAAACTGGGTATAAAAGAGGAGATTGAGGATAAATATATCTCTCAGTCAAGACAAAAACTCACAATCCTGCCATATCTTGCAGGTGAAAATTATCTGGCTCTGGTGAATATTGCTACTAATTCCACATCAATTGACCCGGAAGGGTTTTCATCGATTGCCAGAACACTGCAGACACTTCAGAAAGTAGCGCCATTTCAGGAAAAGGCGATTGACCTTTATTTAAAATGCCTGGAACTGGGATCTACATACAAGGAAACCAATGAGTTCTATAAAAAGGCCGCTTCCAGCATTACAGGACAATCTCTTCTGGTGGGTCAGACTTATGACAAATTGGTAACAATAGCACGTGAAGCCCCGATTCCACAGAATTTCAGTGATTATGAGCGTTTCGTTTATAAGACAAAACTGCTTACCCAGATCGAATCTTATGAAGAGCAGGCTCTCACCCATTATCTTAAGACTTTAAAAATCGCAGAGGTATACAAAATAGTGGATCAGAGTGTCAAGGATGCACAGGAACATATTGCAAAATTGCTGTTCAATAAAGGATGGTGTTATGATTTGCTGGCAACAAGTGTGGAATCAAATCCGCCAATTCCTCAGGGAATTAACGAAGAAGAAAAGACTGAATTCAAGGAAAAATTTGTGGAAATTGAGAGGAAGTTTCGTTCTCAGGCCATGGAAATTTATAAAACTCTGATGGATTATTCAAAACAGAAGTATGCCAGTGGGCAATATGTCACTCATGCGTATATGAGATTATATCAGATATCGCCCGAAGAATATGGTGTAGAAGATATTCAGAATGTAAGAAATGCTGTAACTGCTGATTCATTATGGACATGCTCGGTTGATTCTGTGAAAAACTGGACTGAACTGAATGTTAATGATTCAGGCTGGAAAAAACCTGTTCTGATGACTGGAACAGAAAACTTAATTGCAGGTGTGGATGAATCCAGGAAAGGACTTGCATATAATTTGGCGGATAATATAAAGAAAGTTTATTTCAGAAGGAAATTCCAGACACAATCTCCATGCAGTACCGAGTTTTTCATAGATGCACAAGGGGGAGCAACAGTCTTTTTAAATGGAAAGAAGGTATTATCCGATACGTTGGCAAAGGATAATGGGAATGTTATAAGATGGAATGTCAAAGAGACAATTAATAGCGGTGAAAACATACTGGCTATAGAAGCGAACAAAAATTCCTCTGATATCAGGATATATCCGGTATTATACATCTGGGAAAAAAGGAAACTGATGGTTCCCAGACCGCCTGATGAAGAGAAAAACTGGACATTTGAATCAGGAAGAGATGGCGTCTACAAATTCCCATATCTGAAAAATTTCAGTATGGATACCGCTGGAGTAAATAAATGATAAAGCTGGCAATGATATTTTTGTCATTAACATTTCCTTTATGGGCTCAGCAGGAAAAAGATGATACTGCAAAAGTGGAGAACATGGATTCAATGGTGCAGGAATATCGAATTGAAAAGCCTGGGACAATCACCTTTACTGTTGGTGCCAGGATAAAAGGGAAGGTGGAAAAACCTCAAGTGATGATTTTCTTGCCTAAGGAAAAGGCCCATTATCAGGAAATCACTCTGGAAAGGACTTTTGAGCAGGACCTTCTGGAACCGTTGCCATTTATGCCTATGGTCAAATGATTTCTAAACAGATGCATCTTATTGGTGTACTGACAATTACAGCGGCCTTAACAGCTTGACCGGTTAGCTGGAGAATGCTAAAATTAAGTGGCTTCGTGTATGCAGAAATACAAGAGTTTTATTAAAGGGATTAAAATTAAGTTAGTAATGCTTTGAAGATAAAAGGAGGTTATAGATGGAACAAATTGGCCGCTTCTTCCAGGAGGGTGGGGTATGGATGTACCCTCTGGTGGTGGTTTCTGTATTCGCCTTAACAGTAATGATGGAGAGAATAATTTATTATTACATACATTGCAGAATTAATGCTAAAGCGCTGTTAACTCAAATAACCCGCCATGTTCGCAATGGTGATGTAGAGAAGGCACGTCAGATCTGTGCAAGAACTAAAAGCCCTTTATCTGTAATTCTTGAATCCGCACTCTGGCATTACCAGCAGCAGGAACCGGATCAAGAGATTCAGAATGCTGTCGATGAGGTTGCATTAAGAGAACTTCCAAGAATTCAGAGACGGACTCATTACCTGTCATTATTTGCCAATATCGCTACACTGCTTGGATTGCTGGGAACAATCTTTGGTCTTCAGGATGCATTTGGTGCGCTCACCGCAGCAGATCCTTCACAAAAAGCTTCGGTTCTGGCCAGGGGAATCGCGATAGCCATGAACACCACTGCACTGGGGTTATTAGTGGCCATTCCCTGCATGATTGCTTTTTCGATACTGGGTGCTAAAGCTAACACTATTATCGAGGAGATTGATGAGAGTTCAGTAAGGTTGTTGAATTTTCTGTTCTCTCAAAGAAGGATATAAAGAGAGATGTCATTATGCAAGAGAAGGAACAGAAAGACAAGGAAGATCAGAAAAAACTGAAGGGGGCATTTCCTGCCACAAAACGGGTCAATAAATCTGTAAGTAAAGAAGTTGAACCGATAGATCTTGATGTAACTCCGGTAATGAATCTGTTCATGGTTTTAATTCCTTTTTTGGTTTCCATGGCGGTATTTACTCATTTGGCAGTAGTGGAGTTCTCTCTTCCACCTTCAAATACTTCTGCAGATGAACTATCCCAGACAAAAGAACTGGATATTTCCATAGTGATTACTGCAGATGGGTTCAGGATAGTTGGGACTGAAAAGAAACTGGACATGATACCAAAAGCCAGGAACCAGTATCAGTTTGAACAATTGCGTACACTACTCAAGGCCATTAAGTTCGAATATCCATCACAGAAAAGTGTTGTTCTGGTGATAGAGGCAGATGTGATTTACGATGACATTATCAAATTTATGGATATTTGCCGCGAATCACAATTTCCAGATGTTGGTTTATCGGGAGATTTAGGATGAATTTAAAAATCAATACCAGAAAGATAAAAGGGGTTCCTGTTCTGGAAATGAAGGGGGAGATTACAAAAGAAAATCTTGGTAAAATTGCAAGTAAACTGGAAAATATCAAAAAGAAAAATGTACGTGCGGTGATTTTTGATATGTCCAGCACCAACTTTATCGACAGTCATGGATTAGGGGTTTTTGTCCATTTCTGGCATGAGATGGCAGAGCAGAAAAAGGAGCTGATATTTTTCAGGCCATTGGGTTTTGTTAAACAGCTTCTGGCAGAAACCAGCCTTTCCAGAATTTTCAGGATCGTTGACTCTGAAGAGGAAATATGAGTTTTCCTGCATCTAAATCACCTTTGAAACAGCTCCGAAAAACCAGGGGCAAAAAGGAGATAAAAAGTTTCAGGCCTCAATTGACATCATTAGTAGATGTAATGACTATACTGCTTATCTACTTATTGAAAAGTTTTTCCTCTGAAGGCGAGATAGTGACCGTTCATAAAGATCTTCAACTCCCGGAATCATCGGCCCAGAAACGACCTGAACTTAACGTTAATATCATTGTAAATACCAGTTATATAATGGTAGAAAACCGGAAAATAGCAGATGTGGGGCAGGTGCTTTCATCAGATGATCTGGTAATACCTGAACTGAATGATTGGCTGCGTGCCAGACGCGAAGCTACTGAATTAATAAGTCAGTACTCAAATACCACTACATTCAAGGGAGATGTAACTATTCAGGGTGATAAAAGGATCCGTTTTCGTTTACTGAAAAAGATAATGTACACCTGCGGCCAACAGGGCTATAACAACTTTTCGCTCGCTGTTCGCAAGCGTGGAGAATAGAAGTGGATAATGAAAACAGGATTGTTGTGGTATCCTCGGGTGCACGATTGGCAATCGACCGCTCGGTTCTGAAGAATGTACGTGGAGGATTCTGCAATAAACTGGATCTGAGATTTATAGCGATTTTGCTGGTTTCCATTCTGTTTCATGGGGTGATAGTATTTCTGGCAATCAGAATAAAAGTAAAACCGGCTGAAGAACTGGTTATAGAAAAGGTCCCTGAACGGTTTGTTAAATTAATAATTGACAAACCGATGCCAAAGAAAGAGGTTAGGGAAAAACAGCCTTTGATTGCAGAGGAAAAACGAGTGACGGAAAGGAAAGCTGTTACGGTCACCGGATCGGCTGCTGCTATTGCCAAAAGAGCTGAAGCAAGAAAAAAAGTAGAGCAAAAGGTCATAAATGTAGAAAACAAGGTAAGAACGGTGGGTGTACTGGGTATGCTCACCGGAGTGGGTTCTACTGCAAAGGGACCTGCAGTTGTTGATGTACTGGGGGCCATGAAAGATAAAGGTGACAAGTTCAAGGATCTGGATCAGGTGTTGTCCAACATGAGCGGACTTAAAAAAAACCAACCAATAGATGTTCTGGATCGCAAGTTAGTTAAAAGTAAAGATATCTCGGTGTCTCATAAAGAGCAGATAGATGATTTAATTGCTGGCGTGGAAGTGGTTAAAACCTATGAACTGGCTAAAAAAGGAGATTTTTTGATTCAGCGGCCTGAAAGCATAGAAGGTGTGGCATCCAATGACTCCAAAAGAGATCCACAGGCTATAAATGAAGTAGTGACATCTCACAGAGCCAGTATTAAAATGAGTTATGAAAAATTTCTGAAAAGGGACCCCAACCTGAAAGGAAAAATAACCCTAAGGATTACCATTTCTGCTTCCGGAGCAGTGAGTTCGGTCATAATAGTGGTAAACTCAACCGGAAACAATGAATTCGCGGAAGAAGTAGTGCGAAAAGTCAAGATGTGGCAGTTTGAACCGGTTACCGATGGCGATGTTACGGTTTCTTATCCGTTTGTTTTTACACCTGCAACATAGGTGTTTTTTGTATATAGCAGAGGCGGCGGGCAATATGAAGAAAATCAGCAGAATTGTAATGTATCTGATGGCTGTTAGTGTGATTGTAAATGCAGGAATAATCAGAAACGGTAACGTTCTGGACATTCAGGTCATAGAGCATCCTGAATTATCAGGAAGGTATGTAGTTAACAATGAAGGGAAAATCGATTATCCGCTGATGGCAGACGAAAAAATAACGGATATGAGCACCACCGAATTAACAAATGAACTGACTTTCAGACTTGCCAGAAATATTATTAATCCGCTGGTGCTTATATCAATCGTTGGGAAACCAGAGATAGAAATAACCGTACTTGGAGAAGTATTAAAGCCAGGAGCAGTGAAGGTTTTTCAGGGGGCTACTGTTCAGGAAGCTATTATGAATGCTGGTGGACCGGTGGTAAAAAGTGCCGATTTAGCCAACATTAAAGTCATTCATAAAAAACGTCCCGATGTTCCGGAGATATTTAACTTTCAACAGTTTCTTCAGGATGGGGATATGGAAAAGATGCCGGAGCTGGCAGCCGATGATATTGTGATAGTAACGACAAAAAAGGAAAATAACAATGTAAAGGTAATCGGGGCAGTACAAAAACCAGGGATCTTTGAATTAACTGACACTTTAAATGTATTCGAAATCATTTACATGGCAGGAGGGCCGGCCGAAAAGGCGGATTTTACACGTATCAGAAGGTTGTCATCAAATTCAGGAGATAGAATCGATGAAGAATTAATTGACCTGCAGTCTTATATCGATCAGGGTAAAATGGATAAGATACCCAAAGTTAATTCTGGAGATGTAATAATAGTCTATACAAAATGGTTCGACTGGAAAACAATGCTGGCAGTGCTCAATAATACCCTGCTGATAATAGTAACAATTCAGACATTTGCCGGATTATTCAAATGATTTCCTCAGAAATTCAAAACAGAACTGCAGAAAGAAATTTCAATGATTACCTGAGAATTGTTGTCCGCAGGAAATGGATTATCCTGCTTTTTTTTCTCAGCACTCTGCTTTCCACTGTTTATTTCGTTAATAAAATCGAGGATATCTACGAAGCCTATTCAACTATTGTGATTGAGGAACCCACCACTTATCTTCACCAGGCCGTGGTGACAAATGTAAGGCCATTTAGTTTTTATGAGGGAATTCTCAGCAGCCGTTCATTTCTGGAATCGGTTCTTGACACTATCGGATTAGAAAAATTCCATGCAGCCATTCCTAAATTAAACAGAGAGGCGGCAATCCAATATATTCACCAGAGTATTTCCTTGCGAAAGACAATTTATACCTCATTTCTGAAGCTCAATGTCCGCATGAATTCAAGTGATCTGGCCTATTTGACTGCCACCAGAGGCACTGAAATATTCAGAGATCGATGTCAGGAAGTAGCCAGTGAAGAATCACGCAGAGCATTGCTTGAGATCGATAAGCAACTTAATCTGATCAGGAAAAACCTGGAACAGGCCGAACAGGATTATCGTCATTTCAGCGAAAAGACAGGACAGATCCAGGAAGGGACTACCAAAGAATTAAAAGCTTTACAGGATAGCTCCTCTGTGGTACTGGCTCAACTGGGAATAATGGAGGCGGATCTGGATGCCGAGAAAAAACTGTTGCTGCAGATGGAAAATAAAATTACTCCTGCAATAGAGTTGAAATCATCTGAGTATCTGAAATTGAGGACAAAACTTAATGAACTGGAAAAGGAAAAACTTCGTCTTGAGGACCTTGGAATACGTCTTACAGGTATTTCAACTATTGACCGAGAAATCAAGGAAACAGAAAGACAGTTGCTGGAACATAAAAAAAGCAGCGGTACAGGTATCGATCCTGCCACAATCCAGCAATGGCAGGAGATAAGAAAATCTGTGATTGCCAAAGAGTCTGAACTTGAACTTTTTAAACGAAGGCTTGAAGCATACAACAGAGCCATTAAAGCCTATAAAAGCAGAAATCCCGATATAATGTCCCAGTCTCTGGAATTGCTGCGGTTGAAAAGATCCAAAGAGGT
The DNA here is from genome assembly GCA_964411655.1 of uncultured Fibrobacter sp. GTDB lineage: Bacteria > Fibrobacterota > Chitinivibrionia > Chitinivibrionales > Chitinispirillaceae > JAAYPC01. The sequence goes on along the minus strand of CAYPMS010000002.1, from coordinate 78,491 downwards.
ATATGAAAACATCTATTCAATACTTCTGGAAAAAGCTGAAGAGCAGCGGATAATGAGTGCATCGAATACTGCAGGTGTAAAAATCGTCGATATGCCGGTTTTACCAGGTGAACCGATTCCCAAAAATGAGATGAGATTTTATCTTCTGGGTGCAATCCTGGGATTGGCTCTGGGAATAGCCTTAGCGTTCTTTATCGAATTTAACGATACTACCATCAAGTCAAATGAAGACATCGAAAGATTTTTAATGCTGCCGGTAATGGGGACTATTCCTCATATTACCCATGATAAGAAAGCAGATGTCAAGATCCGCAGAAGAAACAACGGGAAAAGCAGGGGTTTTTCTTTACTCCAGTATCCAAGACAGGTTTTTAACTTTGAGGGAGATGACTCGGTTATAACCGAATCTTACCGTTCTCTCAGAACCAATCTTACTTTTGTCAGCCCTGACAAGCCCCTCAAAACAATAGTGCTGACCTCCGCCGGTCCATCAGAAGGAAAATCCCTTACTATTTCCAACCTGGCTACTGCGTATGCCCAGATGGGGAAAAAGACATTACTGGTTGATGCTGATTTGCGAAGACCGGTAATTCATCATATTTTTAATTGTGAAAGAGAGCCTGGATTTACAGATCTGTTCGGGGAAAACCCGGATTTCAATCGGATAATTCATTCCACCGATAAGGAAAATCTTTATATAGTACCAGCCGGCGTATTTACTCCAAATCCAGCCGAACTGATCGGTTCCAACAGGATGACACAGATTATCGAAAAATTGAGTGAAACTTTTGATATCATATTTTTTGATTCACCGCCAATAGTTGCAGTAACTGATTCCACATTGCTGGGTACCAAGACCGACGGAATACTGATTATCATTAAGTCAAATCATACAGAACGGGAGATTGCTTCCAGAGCAATTAACATGCTTAAAAATGTGAATATAAGGATTCTGGGTACCGTTCTCAATGACATAGATCTTACCCACAGGTATTCCAGTTACGGATATTACAAATATTACTACCATTATTACAAATCCAAAAAAGGCTGAAAATGAGGGCAGATCAGCAGTATGCGGGCATTGATGTGGTCATAGCCACTTATAACCGGTCCGGTGCTGTCGATAATGTGATAAACGATTTATTTAAGCAATGTCTTCCTGATGATAAGATTTATATCGTATTTCAAGACAGCAGCCAAATAAAAAAATATGATGACCCCAGGATAAAATCCCTTTACTCATCACCTCCAAATCTGCCAAAGGCAAGAAATGCCGGTATGAAGGCTGGAGTGAATCCAATAATACTCTTTGTGGATGATGATGTGGTTCCGGATGAGAATCTTTTGAGTAGCCACCGAAGTTGCTATAATGACCGGTCAATTGCAGCTGTAGCTGGATATGTGGATGATCCGCTGTTTGAAAAAGAGAATGACTGTCCATCCGTTTTTGACCCTTCCACCGGAAAACTGACACAAAATTTTTCGGTCCGAAAAAGCCAGTTTACTGTCAGTGTCATGGGGGCCAACATGTCTTTCAGAAGAGAGGCACTGAATCGAATCGGCGGGTTTGATCCCTGCTTCAGGAGAAATGCTCTGTGGGAGGAGATCGATTGTGCCTTCAGATTGCTCAAGAATAATTTTAAAATATGGTACTGTGCAGATGCCAGGGTTACCCATTTAAGAAACAGTACTGGTGGATGCAGAGAGGACCGCAACTGCAGGTATATCTTTCACAGTTATGCTAATACGGCTTACTTCTGTTGTAAATATATACCTGCTAAATATCTGAAGTCATGGTTCACATACTGGAAATACCGCCTGGAATATGAATCCAGGATTAAATCCGGTAGAAAGAATCGTATAATAAAACATGATCTCTTCTGCGTTGTTACTGCTGTTTGCGGTGTATTATCCGGCATCTGCAGATATCATTTGTATGGAAAGCGAATAGGGTTGCCATTGCAGTTCCATTCAGATAACAGGGATACTAAATGAAAGTTTTATGGCTTTTTCCGGAAAAAAAAAGATGCGGGATATCTATCTATTCCCATGATTACATAAGTGAACTGAAGAATAAGTGTGATGTGATTTCCAGGGACTTGTCTGCTGTCACAGCTGGCAGTGAACCTTTGTTCACAAAAAATGATGACGCCGATCTGGTACATATTCAATACGAAACTTCATTTTTTCTGAAAAAAAGGAGGGATACCTATTTCAGACTCTTATCAAAAATAAAGGTACCGGTCATAGTCACTCTTCATGAGGTATATGAGGAATTTCCCCAGGTGTTTCCCAGAAGTAAAATCAGCGGGCACGGGCCTTTATTGGCAGTTAAGCGGCTTGTTTACGACTATAAGCATCCGGTGCAGACTGCCTATGCAAAACATTGTAACAGAAGCTTTGGGGCAGATCGGATTCTGGTTCATCACAGGTATCATAAAGATATACTTCTGAAAAAAGGGATAAAGCCGGAGCTTATTGAAATACTCCAGTTTCCGGTTAAAAAAAGTGCCAATGAAATGATATTCAAATGGAAAGCAGGGAAGACGATCCTTCTTGGTTCAACCGGTTTTATAAATCCTGGTTACGATTACGAACTATTATTTTCGGTGCTGGAAAAGCTGGAATCGGACTGGAAATTTATCTGGATAGGGGGCTTGAGAAATAATGAACATGATAAATTTCTGCAGGAACTTAAACAAATGATAACAAGCCGGGGATGGCAGAACCAATTCGAAATTACAGGATGGGTTTCTGATGAAAAGCAGGATGAGCTGCTGGAAAAAGTGGACATCTATTTGTCTCTTTTCAAATACCGAAGCTCTTCGAGCACGGTTTCCAGAGCTATTGGAGCCTTAAAACCGGTAATATCTACAGAGATACCGATGATAAAGGAGCTGAGCGAGTGTGCTGATGAAAGTCCGGTTCTGGCAGTAAAAAATGAACCAGAATCGGTTATTGAAGCAATCAGAAAAATAATGGAAGACAGTAACTTCACAGAGAAGCTTCTGGCGAGGGCTAAAAAATATTCAGAGAATAGGTATTTTCCCGATATGGCAGAGAAACTTCTATTGGTATACAGGAGATTTTGCAGGTGAACATTCTGTGGGATTTCAGATTATTCTCTCTTGGATACCGTGAAAGGGGTGTTGGTGCTTATGCTCTTGCGGTAGCAAGGGCATTTTCTGATTTGGAAAATTCATCAGAAATTTTCATATTGGGTGATAAAAAATGTGTACCTGAATTGAATGGGTTTAAAAAAGTGCGATGGATAGAATACCAGCGCAGCGACTGGAAACAGGACCTGATAAAAATACCTCTGATTATCAGACGTCATAAAATAGATATTTTTCATTATTGGATAGCTATGGGGCCATTGCGGCAAGTCGGTCTGGGAATGTTTCATTCGTGTAAAACTGTAGCCACAATTTATGATCTGGGTACCGAAAACTGGGATGTTCCTTTCCTTAAATCGGTAAAGAGAAGCCACTATTGGAAGATTCAGAAGAAACTGATCCGTTCTATAGACCAAATAATCTGCATATCAGAGACGACTTCCAGAGATGTAAGGAAGATGTTTCCATCTTTGTCACAAAAGCTGGAAGTGATTTATCCGGTACTTTCAATTAATAAGGAAAGGAAAGAGAGTGAGCGGCAGAAATATTTCATTACTCTGGGGGGAAGTGTTCATAAAAATATTGCAAGAGTAGTGAAGGCATTTGATCTTTTCAGAAACAGAATGCCGGATTACCAGTTAAAAATACTTGGCCATGTGGATAGAGAGGAGGAGGATCTTCGACAGGTTCCTCCAAATGTTGCATTTGAAGAATCGATGAATAAATATAAAGAGCATCTGGAAAACTGTTCAGGACTTATCTTTTGTTCGCTCAATGAGGGTCTGGGAATGCCTCCAATTGAGGGGATGAACTGCGGATGTCCACTTCTTCTTTCAGATATCGAACCTCTTCATGAGACCTGCGACGATGCAGCTGTTTTTGTCTGCCCATTTAATGTGGAAGAAATCGCGGATGGCATGATGAAGTTGGCATTGGATAACCGGTTATGGTCTCTGCGCTCATTTCAGGGGGCATCTGCTTATGAATCAAAAGCCGGAAGCGCAGGTGTCAGATTATTTGAAATTTACAACAAATTTTGGGTAAAAAGGTGAAAATCAGGTATTCAATAATTATCCCCACACTTAACCGGGCTGATTACCTCGAGCAGTGCAGCAAAGCAATCAGCGAACAGATACGGAATAAGCAAGGCGTTGAAGTAATCGTGGTGGATGATGGTTCAGAGGAAAGAATCGCACACCGTAATCAGGAAATAACCGGAAAAAACGGATTTACTTACATTTATCAGGAAAACAGAGGAGTGGCATCTGCCAGAAACACCGGTATAGACAGAAGCAGAGGGGAATGGATTATTTTCCTGGATGATGATGTTCTGCCAGTGGATTGCTGGTTTGACAGAATAACGGATTCATTGTTCAGGCTGAGTGAATCGGTAGTTGGTGTAGAAGGACTGGTGGAAGGATCCGGTGACGGCCTGTGGGATAGAGAGGTACAGAATCTCAATGGAGGAGCATTTCTTTCCTGTCATTTAGCTGTAAGAAGAGATATCCTGATTGAGTTATCCGGGTTTGATACCACATTTGAAAAAATGCTGCCCTGTTGTGAAGATCATGAACTGGCTGCCAGACTTTTAAAAAAAGGGAAAATAGTGTTTCTATCCGATGTAAAAGTCATCCATCTTCCCAGAAAGGTTAATTTAATTAAGTACATCTTGCAGGCCCCGAAAAGAATCAGGTGTTTATTGAAAGCAGATCTTTATTTCTACACCAGACATCCGGATCAGTACCGTCTCTTTCGTCATGCAGAAACTTTCCGTGGCACCTGTTTGTCGGTACTGTTTAAAAATGTTTTTAAGACTTTCAGGCGGCGAGACTTCAGAAGAATAACTGCCAATCCTTTGCAATCGATAGCACTGCTGATAGCTTCATTGATAGAACAGCTCTATGCATGGATTGTGGTGGCGGAACTGCTTTTAATTTTTCGCAAGAGTATCCATGGTAAAAAGGATAATATATGAAAATCTGGCTTGCTGCATCAGTATCACAACACTCATGTGGTGGCGTACATCGGTCGATGATGCAGTTCAGCAAATATCTCAGGAATGCGGGAATGCAGGTGGAAATTGTTTTCGCTTCAAAAAAAGCGGACAATTACCTGATATTTGCAATCAGATTGGCATTAAGACTCCTGATGCATCTGAGCAATCCACCTGACTGGATCATTGCCCGTTCATCTGACAGCGTTTTCTGTGCAGCATTGGTAAAGATATTCTCATTAAAAACCAGGATAGCGCTTCATAATCACGGCTGGGAAGAAAAAGTATACCAAATAGAGAAACGGCTTCCAGGGTGTATAATTACCAATCCTACCGGCTGGAAGGCTCATCTTGTGAGATTTCCGTTATTAAAAGCCAATCTGTTTCTGTCTGACATCTGCATTTGCGGTACTATTGAAGAAGCAAGGTGGATAGCTGTCAGGTACCACTTATCTATTGGAAAGATGAAAGTGATTCCTAACGGAATTGAGGTACCGGAGAAACCATACTGGCCCCTGCAGGAAGATGTTCCACTTAATTTACTATCAATAGGAGGGTTTACCTGGAAAAAAAATCTGGAATACACCATTGATATATTCAGGAAAGTATTGAGTGAAAGATCAGATGCACGACTGATTCTGGCAGGTACAGGAAAAATAACAGAGGAGAAAAGACAACTGATGGATTGCTTCGGGGATTCCCTGACTGTAATAGAAAAGGAATCACCGGAAAAGATGGCTCAATGGTATGAAACCTGTCCTTTTCTGGTATCTGCATCCCGCTACGAGGGAGGAAGGGCATTTAGCATACTGGAGGCAATGGCCAGGGGGTGCGTGGTATTTGGAACTGGTATCCCTTCAACAAAAGAGATTATAAGGGATAATCAGAATGGGGTTCTGCTTAAAGGAACCGATCCGGAATTGGATTGCTCTGCCATATTGAAATTATATCTGGATATTGAGCAGGTAAAGAGGATTGGGGTATCTGCCTGGAAATATGCGAAAAGAAACAGAATAGAGCGCCAGGTAAAAAGATTGATAAGAGTGTTACAAAAGTAGCATTGGGAATGCATGCGCAAAGAGCTGCCATATTGAAAATTGGCTTTAACCAATCAAATTTTCAAATCAAAACTTTAAATTCAGCCGATTGAAAATTGAATCCTGCCGGATAAAAATGTGGATGGGACGAGCAAATTTCCAAAAAAGTCAAAAAAGGGATTTCGATGTTCTTTGATAAAAGATCCCCCCTTATCCCCACATACCAGGGCGGGCTCCTTAAAACCTGGGAAGTGGACCAGGGGAGATCCTGTTCATTGCTGTATCTCAGGGACAACATCGATTAACAATGGTTTTAAATGTAAATATCTGGTAGTCTTGCGTTTGTTATCAATGTCGGCATAGACTTTCCGGATCTGATCAGGTGTCAATCCCACCACAGAAGAAGCTTCTGTTTCCGGGATGTTGTTGTTTTTTGCATACATGCAAAGATCAAGCTTGTCATAGGGTAACTGGAAATAGAACTCATCCTGGCTTTGCGCCAAAGAGTAGGTGTCGGTAGTGGGTGGTCTGGACCGGATTTCCTGAGGTACTCCCAGATATTCTGCGAGCTGATAGACCTGTGTTTTATAGAGATGAGCTATCGGTTTGATATCTGCAGCTCCGTCACCCAGTTTTACAAAAAATCCCTGATCAAATTCCAGTCGATTGGGTGTACCTGCCACCGCAAAATTGAGTCGGTCAGCATGATAGTATTCCAGCATTTTTCTGACCCGTTGCTTGAAATTAGTTGCAGCTACGATACCTAAGTATGTATTTAGATCCAGTCGTTTCCTGATTTGTTTGCCATCTGGCGATTGCGCGACAATCGAAAAGATGGAGTATCCACTTTTCTCTATGATGTTTGGCAGTACAATTTTTGATTTCCACCCTTCGGTGTATTCGGGTATAACGTTGCGGACAGTCTGGGCATAGCGGTTATAGAAACCCAGAGCTTTCAGGATACCGGTTATGTCCTCATGCTGACACTTAACACCAAAGTGTGAGGCCAATAATCCACTTAAATGCAGTGTTTCTTCCGCAGAGTGTTGCTCTGGCATCTGGAGAGCAAAGACCCGCTCTTTTCCCAGAGCTTTTACAGCCAGGGCAAGAGTAACGCTGCTGTCAATCCCTCCGCTGATCCCGACTACCAGTCCTCTGCGCTTCAGATCAGTTGAAAGAAATGAGTTTATTCTGGTACATATCTTCTCTGTTTCTTTTTCGCAATCCAGATTCAGTACCTCTTTTGAAAATGTATTAGAAGTCATTGGTACTCCTTTTCTGTATTTGAGAAAGTGAAAACTCCTGATTAGAAACAAGATTGCAAAATGTGAACCTGATGCCAATTCTTTCTTAATTGCCGAAGGCAAACAAGTCAGGATGCATTCTAAATTCCTTCTGTGCTATGATTCCATTCTGCTACACCCAAAAACTCACAAAGGGTGATTCTGGGTAAGACCAAAATCAAGCTCGCCCAGTGACAATAAGGGCACCTAAAGTCCCCTCTCAGGAGATTTAGGTATCAAGGGAATTAGGGGCGGGTAGGATAGTGGGTATGGTGGATTCATTCCTCAACTTTTCCTTCATGATCTTTCCGGATTCATTTTTGGGAAGTTCTTTGTGAAAGGAGTAAATAGAAGGAATTTTATAAGGTGATATTAAGGGGGAGAGTAGTCTTTTTATCTCAGAGACATCGGGTATCTGGTCGGTTTTAGGGACGATGAAAGCTTTAATAGCCTCACCTAAGATGGAGTCCGGGACTCCTATCACGGCGGCTTCACTGATGTGAGGCAGGTTAAGCAGAGCCTCTTCCACCTCTTTTGCACTGACCCGGTTTCCTCCCACCTTGATCATGTCTTTAGTACGTCCAACCACATAGATATACCCGTCTTCATCGGTTTTCCCCAGATCACCGGTAAAGTAATAACCATTTCTTAAGACAGCGGCGCTGCTTTGCGGATCTTTCCAATAGCCCAGCATAATATTGCTTCCTCTGGCTGCAATCTCACCTATATGACCGGCAGGAAGTGCTTTACCATTTTCATCTGCGATGATCACCTCTACATTAGGTATGGCTTTACCGATAGAACCCAGTTTTACAGAGAGCATCTCTGGCTCCAGGTAGGTCAGTCTGGGTGCGGCTTCTGTGGTTCCATACATGACATACAGCTTTGCAGGGGCAAATGTTTCCGCAACCTGAAGCTGAATCTGGGGAGGCATGGAACCTCCAGCCTGGGTGAGGTACCTGAGTGACTCCAGTTTACATTGCCTGATGCTTGATTTATTAAGCAGGATCATATAAGTGGATGGAACTCCGGCAAACCCGGTCACCTGCATTTTTCTCATGGTCTCAATAACCAGGTTGGGAAACATGAAACGGTTGTCGATAACAACCGAACCACCACAGAAAAAGTGAGTAGTCAGAAGAGAGTTCCCATAGATATAGTAAAGAGGCAGGACCACCATGATCCGGTCTTCAGGAGTCAGTTTTAAATACTGTGATATGGAAATGGTATTATCACTGAGATTCTGATGACTGAGCATGACTCCCTTTGGCTTTCCGGTGCTTCCGGAGGTGTAGACGATCGATGCAAGATCTATACTGATTGTTGCAACTACGGGCCGGTATGTTTTCTCTGATTTAAAAATATCCTCCATTGAATAAGCGGTCTTTGGTGGATCAGTTACAGATCTGTCGCATATTATAAATTTCACAGAAGGTGCATGGGAGAGAATGGAAAACAGGGTGGAGAAGCGGCTGCCGGCAATGATGGCACTGGATTCGGAATTGTTTAAATAGAAAAGAAGATTATCGGAAGTCACCTCGTTATTGATAGCCACCACTACCGCACCGGCTTTCAATATTCCGAAATAGCTGATAATGTAGTTAATGGAATTTTCCATCAGTAAGCTGACCCGATCCCCGCGTGAGATACCGTTATCTATCAGGAAATTGGCAATTCTGTTTGCATTCTGTTCGATATTCAGATACGATGCCCATAAATCTTTATACCATACAGCCCCTTTATCGGGGTATTTCTCAGCGCTGTTTTCCAGAAAATGATGCAATAGCATTTTTTCTCCTTTGGTACATGGCTTAATTACAAATGAATATGTCTTCTTAAAAGAGGGCCGAAGACAGCGGTTACTCCCAGAGGAAGCTTTCTCCATATCTTTTTAAATGTTTCTTTTTTCTTAGTAATATTTTCAGATAAGCCTTCGTTAGAACCAAATCTGTACCAGTACATTGGCTGGGAAGATGCACCCCATTGGGCTTTGAAACGGTATGTGCCCTCATCTGGAGTGGATCTGCCAAAATCGAAAACCCGGTAACCGTTATTTATTGCAAATTTGAGCATTTCCCAGTATAGAAGCATATTGGGCGCTGATTTCTGATAGGTTCTCTTAAAGGATGCCCAGGGGTTAACCATCATGTTATTTATTGCGCAGACCAGAGAACACGCAACTGGAATTTGCGAGTGATAGACTACAAAAATGTGGCTGGATCTGGGATAACTGATAATCATGTTTTTTATTATCTGTTTTGAGTGTACAGGTGAACCCAGATCTCTCATGTTAAACAAAAACACATCATAAAAGTCATCCAGCAGCTCCACTCCCCCATTTAGACAGGTGCATCCATCTTTTTGTGGTTTGCGGATCTGGCTTCGCAATTTGGCGGGGAAAGAGGAAAAGAGAGTGGCTGCAGAATCTGGCAGATCCAGAAACATCCTGACTTTTGTAGTTTTTACGGAAGCTCTGGTGTCAGAGGCGTTTTTTATATGGCAGAAAAAAGGTTGTTTAGAAATCTGCCTCAACTCAATATTGCTGCATTTCAATTTTCGCATCAGCTCTTCTGCCTTATGGAAAAGTAACTGAGATATTTCAGGAGAATCGGCAAGAATTCCCCCATAATCACAGAAAGGCAGAGAGACCAGTTCTTTACCAAAAATCAGGCTCCGAATTAGAAACAGGGGTAAAATGCCCTTGATTTTCGAGTTTTCATCGATTGCCTTGAAATAAAGGCTTTTATGGCCATAGGTTTTTTCCACAACAGATCTGAAAAAAGAAAGATGATATAGATTGGCATCGGGATGGTTTTTAACGTAGGAATCCCAGTTCTTACTGTCTTGGGTGGTAAAGGGAACGATTTGGATCATTTTTTCACCCAGTAAATGGGAAAAAGAAAATCTTGAAAAGATGTGCTTTCTGCTTTAGACGTACCAGAAAAAACGAATCTGTAACCGCAGCAGATTGGGCCATATAAAAGGTAATCGATCAATATCTTATCGCTCCTTCGGGACAAGTATGTAAGATTATCGAGTATCGAAGTAAAGGGAGACCGGAATATATGAACATCTCCGTTTCGAGCCTCTTTACCTGTTTATTGCAATTTGCTTTCCAATGTATTTAAAGGTCACAGAAGAGAGTGAGAATAATTTGTGTGGGTAGACTGGTACCGTTTTGAATTAAACTCATCAACATAATTGAACACTGACAACACTACTCAAAAAAGTAACACGAGCGGCCTTGAAGCAGCTCTTGAATATATCGGATTCATTATCCGATTTTATTTTGGGCAAAGGGCGCTCTTTCCAGAACCTTTTTATTTTATCCGGATTAAAACTCCAAAGCATTCCGGCATCTTTCAGTATTTCATAGCGGATCTCTGGTTTGGAAATGTATTTGGGAGAAGAGGTGGAATCTTCAAAATAGCTGTTATTGATTGGTGTACATTTAAGGTGTACATTCAGAAATTATCAGAAATCCTTATAGTTTTACCGCTAATTCAAAAAAGGAAAATACTTTAATTAGGTGTATATGAGAAAGAATTAAAACAAAAAAAATTTTATAATAATCCGGTTTACTGTTTGACAGTGCACTTACACAGTTTTATCTTTAACAGAATTTTAAATATCAGTAATTGGTTTTAATGTTATTGCTGTGTCATCGATCACAAACAGTCGAAATATCAAGCCCATGTTATTGAGTCACTCGCTTATTGTTTAAAAAGAATAATACGCATTGCGGGCAACAGCATATCAGAATAATTTTACATAAACACACCAGTTTAAAAAAGGCAGATCTTCAATACTGAATACTGTAAGGAAAGGCAGAGATGTCAGATATCGCAGATGTCGGTTCTGGAGTCAGGAAATTAGGTGATACTATAACCACAATCGGTGAAAGATTGAAATATATCTATTGTGGAACACTGAAAGAACTTTCGGTAGAAGGTGCTTTCCCATTCTGGATTTATGTGTTTAATACTCATTTCAAAGAACAATTTTCTGTTAAGCAGTTTTTTGATGCATTGTGGGATGGTACTCTGGAGCCCCCCTTTTACACCGTGTTCTCAATTTTAAACCGGCTTGAGTTCTATCTGATTGAATACCAGATTGATCCTTATTTGTTTGTTAAAAACACCTTACCTTCGCTTTCCAACGGTCTGATAATTTCTTCGGAGCGGGTTCTTTTATTGAGCAATTCATATCTGGCCGATTTTTTCGATTCTAAAGACCTTCATGGAACAATTTTAAAAGTGTTCAGCAATCTTGCACTTTCTTCCGAAATTCAAAGAGAAACCTGTCACCGGCTTCTGCATCACAAAATCGAGGGTGAACATGGCATAGCCATAATGATGTATCATTTATTCGGGCAACCACCGGGTTCAGATCGCTTTCCAGCTTACGATTTTGAGCTCTGGACTGGTTCACAGATTCAATCGGTTGTGGGTTTTTTCAATATACCACCTTTTGATGAACTGAATATGCTGGCTGATTACAGGCTGATTTCCGAAATTGTCCCTGATTGTGAGATTGATTTTCGGGATGGCCTGGTATTTCTGGATGGTCAATGTTATGCAAGAGAAATCCAGTTGTACCAAAATTTTCATAATTATCAATCAGAGCTTATAGAAGCCGGAATTTCCGATTGTACTGTATTGCTTGCAGAGAAAGATTATTTCTGTCCTTTGCGTAAAAGAACAGTTATTCATAAAGGCTGTGTATATGGTGCCCCTTTATTTCTTTACCAGCTTATATATAATCATCAGTTTGAACGCCCACCCAATTTTCTCTCATTGGTTATTTCAGCACTTCAGGAACAGCGTTCTGAACGCTGGCAGGCGCTGAGGGAGAAACATGATTTACTTGTTTTAAAGGCACTGCGGAAACTTGAGGTGGAGTATGATTGCGAAAATGAGAGTATTTCAATTAATGGAGTTCATTTCATCTCAGGAGTTCCTGCAAAGATACTGAAAAAAATATTGTCTATTTATTGCAGGACAAAAAGGGTCGAGTTTCAATATCGTGAATTTACAAAAGACCCTTCCATTGTCTATGACCTACTTAATCCTAATTTCGTAGTCAGGCTTAACAGACTTACCAAAGCGCTTGAGAATGGATACCCTGAACTGCAGATTCAAAGAATTGCACCCGGAAGGCTAAGACTGGAGGTTTCATGCCCGATCAGATATTCTGAGAAATAAATCAGTTCCATTTCTCAGGTATGTTTTTTGCAGTTCTTATGCTGTGAATTAGAGGTTAAAATGCTAACAAGCACAGTCTTCTTTTTTGCAGCTATTTTCTCCTATCTTTTAATCTGGATTATATTCAAGTCACCTTTAATTACCCTTTTTAAGGATAACCCCGGGGTTAGAAAAGTTCACCAGAGAACCATTCCCAGAATCGGTGGTCTGGCAATTACCACAGGCTTTTTATTTGCGATTTGCTTATGGGAAAAATTCCCTGTTTCTCTTCCTGCTTTACCGCCGCACTTGAAAAATTCTCTAACCTTTGCGGCATTGTCAATTATTCCGGTAGGAATGGCTGATGATCTGGTTGTAATTGGGATTAAAAACCAAACTAAACTGATCTTGGAGATTCTCATAGCCACTGTAATCGTTTTTTTGGGGGGTATTCGTCTGGAACAGATACATTTCCTGGAATGGGATTTTTCGCTTGGATGGCTGGGCATACCTTTATCAATCCTATGGGTGGTTGGGGTTACCAATGCAATAAATATCATTGATGGAGTTGATGGGCTGGCAGGTTCAGTAATGGTAGTAATATTTGCCACCATTGCTGTTTTGACAGGCTTTTCTGATGATAAAGCAGTATTGTTTCTCTGTGTTATACTGGCGGGACTGGTTAGCGGTTTTCTTTTTCACAACGTCTCTCCCGCACGTGTATTTATGGGAGATACTGGATCCCTGTTTTTAGGCCTGATTGCAGGGCTTCTCAGCCTTTATCTGGTTTCTGAAAAACAAAAGAGCTATCCGGTAATAATTGCACCATTGATGATGGGCTTGCCTGTACTGGATATCACAGTGGCAATGTGGCGGCGCTTCTTTCGCAAAATCTTTTTGGGAGAATCACTTCTTGATGCCTTAAAAGCAATGACCATTGCAGATAATGAACACACACATCACAGGCTGGTTCACAGAGGGCTCACTCATACCGAAACCGTTATTATCATGGTTATTTTCCATCTGAATATCTGCATGAGTGCAGTTCTGGTCTGCTTTACATGGAAAAGAGAAAGCATTCTTCTGCTGTGCTATGTTATGTTTCTGATAACATGGTTTCTATACAAGTTAAACTACTTTTCAAGTTTTTTATCCCTCCTTAAAAGAACGAATTTCTTTGTGGGGCTGAAAAAAGAAACGGTGGCTGTCATCTCCAGTGATGAAGTTCTTCAATATTCGCTGCTAAGGTACAGGCAGAACAGATTTCTTTTTTCATTTAAGACTGTTGAAGAAGTGCTTTTTTCTTCAAATAAGTATTGTTCAGTAATAATTGAACAGCAAGCAGCCGGTTCCATGGAAAACCTAATATCATTGGCCAGCACTATTTATATGCAATGTGCTTGCCCGATCATTGCAATATGTTCTGACAGTGATTCTATTCCAGATTTTATGGAAGAGAAAAAGAGCGGAAAAAAATCTTTCATACTGGTTAAAAAGCCAGTTTATATACCTTCATTGCTTAAAGAAATCACTAATCTGGTTAATCAAAGCAGAGGATGGGCAATGGTAAGACTGGCTATTGACACCAGAAAATTTTTCCTTCAGGCTGAGTTGAATGAGAAAGTTTGATAAAAACAGGACAAGACTTCTGATTATATGTGCTGAGAAGATGATAACCAATAAACTTGTAACACTGTTTACCAGTTATGGTTATTTTGTGGATTATGTCACTACCCGAAAGGAAGGTGTGGTCAAATTCAGACAGTACAAACACGGCATAATTATCATTGATGCCGATCTTTTACCCCGATATCCCAAACATTTTTTCCATTTATTCAGTACAGACTTGAATAACCCTAAAATCCTGATTGCTGTAAAGCCGTATCAGCAGATCCAATTCAATCAATATCTAAATAATGGCATTTATGACATCATACAAGTTCCATTGAATTTTGAAAATCTTAATTTCATCCTCCGGAGACTGATTGCACATGATACTTTATCAGCCAGGTACGAGTTTCTTTATCTGCTGGTAAAACTCAGCATCGTTTCACTTCCAATATGGATTTATTTCTTGGTAGTTATCATGATGAAGACATTTCAATCATAAGTATGCTTCTATTGACAAAAGCATTGATCGCAGGGAACTCAAATCCAAAAGAAGGACACTATTTTATCTTTCTACGACAGTACGGATTGTCTTTACTATATTCTCCAGGTCCTGATAGCTGACAAGCGGATGTGAGGGGAGTGTGATTAATTTACCCAGAATTGACTGAGCATTCCTGAATTGTTTCTCTGAAGAAATGTTCAGTTGCCTGATATGATTAAGAGTGTCAGGATAGGAGCTGGCTATTCCCAGCCCTGATTTGCTGCTTATCTGCAGGATTTTACGGACGTGATTATTATCGGTTAATAAAAGTGGATATCGGATCCCGGTGAAATCCTTTAAATTAAAAAAGCTGCTGATCTGAATAATTCCATCGATTCCATTTAGATATTCAGAGTAATAACGGTTGCGTCTGGAACGCTCAGTAAGAAGTTTCTGCAGTTGGAATTCCCATTTGGAAGCAAGTGCTGCCTGTAAATTTCCAAGCCGGAATATATCAAAACTGCTATTGAATATGGTTTCGCCTAATCTGAGGGCCGGCACTGATAAAGGTAACCAGAAAAGCTGAGGATTAATAAAAACTGACAGGGCAACATTTATTAGCAGTAGTTTTGCAGACCACCAGAAAGGAGGACCAGAGATCGATTCTAAAATATGCTCAATTGATTGCCCTATATCATCTCGTGAAGTTATGATGATGCCACCTTCACCGGTAGAAAAAGCTTTTCCTCTGGAGAGGCTGAAAATCCCTATATCGGCCTGGGTTCCCAGCAACTTTCCATTATGTCTGGACCCCATAGCCTGAGCGGCATCCTCTATGACCGGAATGCCTGCGTCAGCTCCGATTTGGTAAACCCAAGGAATGGGGGCAGGCAACCCGAAAAGATGAGCAGGCATGATAGCAAGAACATCATCGGTGGTGCTTAAGGCCTTTAACAATGATTTTTTTTCGATTTGAAGAGTATGTGGTTCGATATCACATGGGTAAACCTCAAAACCTGCATTAATTATTGCAGATGGAACTGAATAGCAATTGAATACTGGCACAATTACCCTTTTACGATCAGGGAATAATCTTCCCAGCGCTTTTAGAGAAACAGAAATCGCTGCCTTACCGGAGGAAAGAAGGAAACAGTATTTGACACTAAAATAATCGATGATGGACTGGCGAAATGCTTTTAGTGGTTCACCGGAGTTTTTTAAGGACCAAACCCCCTTAAGAATATCCTGGATAGAGATTGGAGAAGCGACAGGTGGAAGAGTTCTGCCAATTCTCATAAGTTTGCAGTAGAGTAGTATTTATAATATCCGTAATGGTTTGATGTTTCACCCATATTGAGGACCACCCCCAGTATCTTTTTATCTATGACCGGGAAGTCCATCTGGATTATTTTGCACAAGTTAATAATGTTTGTATGACCGGCTTTAACCACCAGCAAATATCTGGAAGTCAGATTACTTAACAATGCGGCATCGGTTGCCAACCCGATAGGGGGTGAATCAAACACTAGGAAAAATGGCTGAAGTCTCATTCTTTTTTTAAGCGCGATCATAGCAGTTGAGCTGAGGTATTTCTGGGGGTTATCGACATATTTTCCGCAACTGACAAGCCATAGGTTGGAATTAAAAGTTTTCTGAACCGGAATATTAGGGAATGCAGAATCATTGGAATCGAGAGCCGCACTGAGGTAATCAGAAAGGCCGGGGGATTTCTGAAGATTGAACAATTCGTGAGAAACACCCTTGCGAATATCACAATCGATAAGAATGGTCCTGATGCCATGATCTGCAATAGAAAGCGCAAGATTAGCTGCTACGGTAGATTTCCCCTCGTTCAAACTAAGGCTGGTGATAGCGATACTCTTATCGGTTTCATTATAAAGATTCAGTTGAATTTTTGTATTCAAAGATCTGAAAAGCTCTATGATAAAAGGTGGAGAAAAGCTTTGTGAATCGCAAATGAGAAGCTGGTTTGTCTGCTTTTTACCTTTTGGAGTCTTATCTTTATCATTTGTTTTAGCTGATTTTTCAGCGGTATTGAGTCTCTTTATCTTGGGCAGAGTGATCAGGAAATTATATGGAACCATTCGCCTGAGCTCCTGTTCGGTTCTGACGGTCTTATCCAGCAAGTCAAAGAATATAGCAGGTCCCAGTGTTATGGCCAAAATTGTCAATATAATCATCAGAAGAGCATTGATCTGTTGAGATCTGGAAGAGGGTGGTATAGGCTGAACAGCATAATCCATAATGAACACATCTGCCCTCTGCACTGTTTCGGAAAGTTTGGCTTCATTGAATTTTATCAGCAATGAGGAATAGATCTCTGAATTTATTTCCTGTTTTTTCTGTAATTCGGCGAGCTGAAGTTCTTTACTGGGAATGCCCTGAAGACGAGAGCTGATTCTGCTTATCGATTTATACCTATCTGATTTGGCTTTTTTCAGTTGATATACAAATGAGTCCAGAGCCTGAATAGTTCTGGCCTTGAGGTTCGATAATTTATTGTCAATTTCTTTAAAGATTGGATGATTACGGTCATAATTACCGGTTATGTTGCGTTTCTCTTCCTGATGTTGATTTAGACTGAGTTGAAGCGATGAGGCAGAAGGATTGCCATGAGATTGAAGAAAAGCAATAGCTTCAGCGATAAGCCTTTCTGTTTCTTCCTGAGAACAGTTAGATAACCGGCTTTTAAGATCAGAAGATAACTCTGTTAGATTGTTGTTTTCCATTGTTCCGGATTCCAGACGGATAAGCTCATTAATGGCCAACTGAGTACTTACACTTAGCCCCACATCCGGGTTATGGGCCAGGAACTGCTTCAGTTCATTTTTTGATTTTGAAAGTTGATCGCCTGCTGCATCAAGCTGCTTTTCTAAAATAGCAAGGGTCTCTTTTATTTTGCGTTGTTTCAGGGATAGGTTGCTTTCCACAAACATATCTGCAAGAGTGTTTACAGTCTGGGTTACTAAAGGATAGTCACTTCCTTCCAGCAGTACGCTGAAAAAATAGTTCTGCTCTCTGGGATTGGGGCTGCTGACTTTTAATCTGGTCAAGATATTATCAATGGTAGAGCGCATGGAACGGACTGAAAAATTAAACGAATGGGGGTTAAGAA
The DNA here is from genome assembly GCA_964411655.1 of uncultured Fibrobacter sp. GTDB lineage: Bacteria > Fibrobacterota > Chitinivibrionia > Chitinivibrionales > Chitinispirillaceae > JAAYPC01. Next base: position 60,651 of record CAYPMS010000002.1, on the reverse strand, counting down.
GAAATGATTTAGAAAAATAAAGTTGAATCCCACTCAGATTCAGGGTATCCAGAAGTGAAATGGAACCCAGCTTGATAATTTTGTTTTTTATTTTCATCTGATTATTGGAATAGCTGATATGGTAAATATCTTTATTGACATTATCAATCTCCATTCTGAATGATCCGATGGGAGCATTGCTGTCAACCACCACCGAATCAAAAATATCGAAACGGGAATAATCAGATGTATTGAATTGTAAAGAAAGACTGCGTGCAACATGCTCCAAAAAATTACGGTTAAGAAGCAACCTTTCCTTGTTCAGATACAGATCTTCAAGATTCCACGTATTCAGGTTGGGATGCTTTTCTACACCAATTAACACAGTGGCTGTAAGGGGTGGCTTGTTAGTGAGGCCCAGAAAAGAAACTGCCTTTATTGCCAAAAACGCAGATAATGGCGCAGCTATAAAGATATACCATTTCCAACGCCAGAACAGATGAAGGTAGTGATGGATCATATATTTAAAATCAATGTTTTTAATTGAAGTCTGCTGTTCCATAAAAACTCTTATTTAGAAAGTGTATAAATAGTAAGCCCGGTACTCAAAGTAGAAAGGAAAAGAGTAAAAAAGGGAACCAAATGTTCTCTGAAAGAGAATTCTGTTTTGGGACGTGCTGTTATACACAGTTGATCACCGGATTTAAAACCTATGGAATGAAGAGATACTCCGGATTGAAAAACGCTGGTAAGATTATCCGAAATGACTTTGCCGTCCCGTTCCCATCGCAAAAGCTTTAATCCATCTTCCCGAATAAACCCACCTGCTAATTGAATCGCATCCCAGAGACTGCTTCGGGAGTCAATCCAGTATAACCCTGGTTTGTAAAAACCGCCCAGTAATGACAAACGCATCAGAGGAGTAATCCTGATATTAGGAAAAGGGAGATAATCGATGCAGCGGATTTTGATGGTATCTATAAGCTCTGACTCGGAGAGATGACTTATTGATAAACTGCCGATGATGGGTATGTTAACATATCCTCTTTCATCGATTTTGTATATACCGTTAAAAATTGATGTGGAATCGTGGATTATCTGTATAGAGACTGCTTCATTAGGAATGAAAACCGACAGCTGTTTGAAAGGTCTAACCGATTTCTGTTCAGCAGAATCTTGCGGCAGATAAAGTGTATCTGTATCCTGAGCCTCAACCAGATGTGCTGCCATAGAGATTAGTAGAGTGATTGCTGCAACAATGATGGTATACATTAAATATCTCCTGAGTGAAATTAATACAAATGATTCGCTGTTATAATTAATAGCAATCCCCATTCCCGATAAAACAGGACAATAAAAGCTTCACTCTTCAGTTACAGATATTATCTGGTAAATTTTAAAATTGCACAGAATTTGCAGAAGAAAAAAATAAGAGTCCGAAATATAAATTGCTAAAGCCAAACGAGAATAAGATGTTCTGTGAATCGAAGCAAAATGTAATTACCATAATGAAATGAGAGACCGAAATGGAGAAACCGGTAAGGATTTTAACCTTTGACATCGAAGAGTGGTTCCACCTGCTGGATATCGAAACGGTCGGTGCTGTAGACAAGTGGGATAATTATGAAACACGCATTCATAAAAACACCGAGAGAATACTTCAATTGCTGAAGGAATGCAATCAGAAAGCCACATTTTTCTGTCTGGGTTGGATTGCAGAGAAATATCCGCAGATTATTGCCGACATTTCCAGTGAGGGATACGAGATTGGCAGCCACACCAGTTATCATCAGTTAGCTTATAAATTAAATCCCAGCAAATTCAGAGAAGATTTACAAAGATCCATACAAAAACTGGAAAGCATTACCGGAAAAAAAGTACGCAGTTTTAGGGTACCTGGATTTTCCATAACCAGAAAAAATCTTTGGGCTTTTGAAATAATTGCCCAATGCGGAATACAAATCGATTCTTCAGTTTTTCCGGCCCCAAGGAACCACGGAGGGTTTAAAGAATTCGAAAGTACCAGGCCTTGTATAATCAATACCCCTTGCGGTGAAATAAAAGAATTTCCAATAAATACCATCAGCTTTCTGGGCAAAAGAATTGTCTTTTCCGGTGGCGGCTATTTCAGAGTTTTTCCATATTCTCTGATTCACTGGTTTATCAGCCGTTCAGAATACGTCATGTCCTATTTTCATCCCAGAGATTTTGATCCTAATCAACCTCTTTTACAGGGATTACCTTTAAGCAGAAGGTTCAAATCATATACCGGTTTGAAAAGTGCCTTTTCAAAGTTGAAAAAATTACTGAATAACTTTTATTTCACCGATATCGATGGCGCAATATCACTTATTAAGTGGGAACAGAAACAACTGGTGCAAAGCAGATAGCTGCAAAAAAAGGAAACATATGAAATCGGTAGTAATCTTTGGAGGAGCCGGCTTTATAGGAACACACCTGGTAAACAGTTTGCTGCAGAGATTCGAAACGATTTACATTGCAGATATCCGGAAACCCTGCTGGCATCCCGGAACTTCTCTTCCCGATGATGAACGGATAAAATATGCATATTGCGATGTAAGACAGAGTATAGATGAAAGCCTTTTTGAACCAATTGTCGAATGTATCTTCAATCTGGCAGCAGTCCATACAACTCCGGGCCATGCCGCTAAAGAGTATTTTGAAGCAAATATTCTTGGCGCAGAAAACATCTGTAAATTTGCTGAAAAATGCAAATGTAAAAAAATGATTTTTACATCTTCAATTTCGGTATATGGACCGGGTGAAGATGAAAAAAATGAAGAGCTGATTCCTATGCCGGTAGTTCCATATGGCACCTCAAAAATCATTGCCGAATATATCCACAAGGAATGGTTTAGAAATGATCCTGCGAACCGGATGCTTACAATAGTAAGACCCGGGGTGGTATTTGGTAAAGGAGAGGGCGGTAATTTTACCAGAATCGCCAATGCCCTGCAAAAGGGAATATTCGCTTATCCCGGACGTGACGATACCATAAAGGCATGTCTGTACGTGAAAGACCTCTGTAAATTTCTGACATTATCGGTAAACAGAACTCCGGGATGGTATCTGTATAATTTATGCTACCCTGAGAAAATTACGATAAAGGAAGTTGTACAAAGCTTTAAGAAAACACTGGGGTACAGTGCTCCGGAGATAGTTCTCCCTTATCCGCTTATAACCGTTTCTGCTGTAATAGCCAATCTGATGCCTCTTCCGTTTATAAAAAAGATGGGTATTGTACCCGAACGAATTATCAAACTGGTTAAATCAACCAACATTTCAGCTCAAAAACTGATTAATTCTGGCTTTAAATTTGATTATCCGTTTCAGGAAGCTATTAAAGACTGGGCTAATGACTGTGGAAGTAACAGTCTATACTAAGTAATCTAATTTTTAAACGATGAAAAGCATATAGATCGCTAAAAAATGAACTAACCTGCAATGCAATAAAAAAAATAAATAGAGATTGAATATGAAGATAAAGGTTGTAATTAATTCACCTTTTGGAGAGATAAATAATGGATGGGTCTATAGATATCTTAATCTGCTTAAAGGCCTGATGCAATATTTTTCTCTTTTCATTTTTATCCCCGGATCGATAGACAAGCTTAAAGAACAATTACCAGATGCTGCTATTTTCGGATATGACAGGAATGGACCACTGAGCCATAGATTTAATAAAATAAGGCTGGTAAACTCTTATATCCGTCCCCGGAAAGAACAGATCTATCTGCCTGGATTCAAATGTTATCCAGGGTTCGAAACATTTATTTCGGAAAACGATGTGGCAGCAGATGCGGCTCTATATTTTGGTCTTGACAGTTTGATCTTTTATGGTCAAAATGATAAAACACCAATAATATTCTGTGATTTCTGTGACTCTACCGCCCGCAGCCTGGCTAACCAGATGAAGGCGAAGAGAAGAAATCCGCTTTTGATTTTCATTGATTTGGCTTATCTTAAAAGAATTAAGCGCAGGTTTGTCGGTTCGCATATTAAAGTTATTGGAATAACTGACACTGATTGCGCTTACATAAAAAAAACCCTTCCGCATAATGAGGTAATCACAGTCCCCAACGGAATAATGAATCCATCAGGAACTGTTGATCTGAAATCAAAATATGAATCTGATACCATCATTTTTATTGGTTCTCTGAACTATTTGCCAAATGAGGATTCTATATGTTTTATTGTTAAAGAAATCTGGCCAGAAATTTCTGTCAGATTCAGGAGTCTGAAACTTTTGATAGTAGGAAGAAACCCCGGAAAAGGGATAACTGATTTGTGTGCAAATGATCCACGTATTTTATTACGTGCAAATGTGGAGAACGTTTATAGCTTTCTTGAAAAATCAAAACTGTTTTTATGTCCCATGTTTTTAGGAGGCGGTATGAAAAACAAGATTATGGAAGCTTTGATTTCCTATACGCCTGTAATTACCAATAAAGAAGGTGCAATTGGTATTCCAATGGTGAATAGAGAACATGGATACATAGCAGAATCAAAAGAAGGTTTTCTGAATGGGATAACCGAAATGCTTTCTATCAGCTTTGATAGATATAAGCAAATTGCTCAGAATTGTTTTAAGCTGGCGAGCAAATACTCATGGGCACAGATCAGTATCAAATTAAAAGAGATGATTATTAACGAAAGTAAATGCTAAGAAAAGTTCAGGGATCAGCGGTCTGAAATAAAACCACTAACTCTGTTAAAAATCACTTTGCTGGCCTCTGCCTCTTTGTACTCGGCACAGATATTACTGAATCTGCTCATTCTGCTTTGAATGTTTTTAATCTGTGATCTGATTTGATTGACAGTAATAGAATTCCAGTTCAGGGAAGCTATTCCGCAAAGCTGTTCCAAAACCCAGGCATTATAAAACTGATCCCATAAAATGGGGATGCCAATGACAGGTTTGCAAAACCAGAGTGCTTGTTTTATGGCTTCTGCACCACAATGGGTGATAAAAAGTTTTACATTTTCGTGAGCGAGAATATCTACCTGTGGTACCCATCTTTCCCAACGCAATTCTTTGGAATCATATGAATCTTTCCAGGGTTTTTCATAATATGACCATAATAATCTGAATCCTTCAATGAGAGCAGCCTTGATAATAGCTAAAAAAAACGGAAAAATTCCCTTTACCATTGTTCCAAGGCATACATAAATTATTGGCCTGGAATCCTGATTCAACCAATTAGACAGTTCATCACTGAGAAGATTAGTGGGAGTGTAAGGGATGGGCCCAACCTGAAAAACTTCATCAGCGATAATTATCTGGCCGGCCAGATACTTTTTTTCCAGAATTCCGGTTCCCGAAGATATTATCAGTTTACGCAAACCCTGAAAGTCGGTATTCATATAAAAATTCCAATAGTGGTTAAGGAAATCATGGATATGCTCATCGGCGATAAATTTTGTCCTGTTAAACATTTTATTAAATTCTGTAAAAAATTTACCAAGGGATTTCCTGAATATAGGTAGAAAAATCTTACTAAAGGAACTGATCGTATAGTTTGAAAAGTGATCTTTTCTCTGATAAACAAAGTAATTTCCATATGTATTGGCTAAAAGAAGCGGGCAGTTTAACTTTAATGCAACAAATTTGCTGGTTACAGAAAACTGATGATTGTCGCAGAGTATAGCAGAAGGTTTGTAGTCTTCAAGCAGACTGATCAGATGTGATTCTTTCCTGATCCCGAAATAGTTTACTTTATCGAAGTAGTTGACTTGTAACCACTTGTTGAAAATGGCTTCTCTCCAGAAAGGTTTTGCCCTTGAGTATCTGGCCAGACAGTTTTGGTAATTGATTGGCCTTTCAATTTGAAATGTGGTACTGGCAATATTTCTTTCCTGGCATAATGAAGCATTTTCATGCGGGCCAAAAAAACGAACCTCAATTCCATTGTTTTGCAGAAGCGTACCATAATGCAGGAGACAAGTTGTATGTCCTGCATCTGCTACCAAGGCAGTAATAGCTATTTTCATATAGTATTGTCCGTGGATAATCATTATAGATCGCAGAATCTACTCAAGAGTACATTTGTCAATAATGTTGTTAAAAACAGGGCTGATTTTTTTAAGCTGTTGGAATGTTCCGTGAGATTCAATTTTCCCATTCTGCATCAGAGTTATTCTGTCTGAATATTTTAAAGCTGAAGGCCGATGCGAAATGACTATAATGAGAACCTGAGTTTTTAGCTTGTTTAAAAGCATCATGAAATCATATTCAGATTCAATGTCCAAAGCACTGGTAGGTTCATCCAGTACTAAAATTTTGGGGTTTCGGTAAAGGCTTCTTGCTATACCAATTTTCTGACGCTGTCCTCCACTGAGCAGTTTACCATCCTGGCCCAGTCTGGTATGTATACCCTGTGGAAGATTTTCGACAAAACTCATTGCGTTTGCCTGCTTTAAAGCCCTTATTACTTCACTTTCAGAAATCAGATGGTTCTTAACCCCAAAGGCTACATTCGATATTACAGTGTCATCCAGAATAAAAATTTGCTGGGGAACATAACCGGAAGATCGCTGTAACTGATTAATTAATTCTCTATCAGCAACTTTATTATCAATTAAAATCGTTCCGGAATCTGGTGTTAAAAGACCAAGAAGTATATCGACCAGAGTGGATTTTCCGGAACCTGAATGGCCTGCTATTGTATTTATCATGTTATGATGGAAGGACACGTTGATATTATCGAGAGTTGTGTGCTGTGCATCGGGATATTTGAAACAGACATTTTTTAATTGTATAGTATAAACAGAATCTAACTCTGATTGGAAGTTATCATAGTCGATCAGGCTTTGATGATGCAGTTCATCATAAAGAGAGAAGGAAACAGATCCATGTGCGCTCAGGGATGAAACTGATTTATAAATCTGATGCATAGTAGGAATCAGTTTATATCCGGCAATGGCATAAATACTGAGAAAGGGAACGATAGACTGCATATTATTATTGGTTAGCAGAATTATTATTGCAGAAATAAAAATAACACTGAATGCCACTGTTTCAATTATAAACTTGGGAATGTCCCCGCTAAGAGAAATAAATGATGTGGAGTAAAGTCCCTTAGTGTTGACTGCTCTGAAATTATCAACAAAGATCTTCTGTAATCGGCTTAGTATGACTTCTTTTATTCCGATGAAAGCCTCAGAAAGGATTTTTTGAACAAGAGAGTTTCTTTCTGAGAGAGCCTCGCCATGTTTTTTCAAAGCATTTTTCAAGAATACATAAGTTAAAAGATAAGTGATACCAAGAAGAAACCCGGTTATTAAAACTGTTGCAGGACTGAGATAAACAAGTCCGGTTAGAATCACCAGGGCTACGAAAAGGTTGCTGAATAAAAGAAGAATCGATTGTATCACCATATAGACAAAGCGGGGAGCCTGCTGACTGATTAAAGAGATGGACTCCGAATAGTTATTGGATTTATGGAAAAGATAAGGACGAAACATGAGGTTTTCAAAAAGCCGTCTCTGGATATCTCCACCGATGATCATCGTAAAACGGATAAGTAACCACAGTGTTAGAATGGAGACGAGATTAGACAAAACTGTCATGATCAATGAACCGAAAGCAACTGCTACTGTGAAATTTCTGGTCGATGTAAAACTGAAATAATTATAGAAAAAATTTAGTAACTGGTTAGTTTCTATAGCAGAAGTATTTGAAAGAAGAGCAATAAAAGGCCCTATACTGGCTAATCCAAGAACCTGAACAAGAGCTGAAAACAAAAAGAAAATCATCAGCAGAATAAAAAACAAGCGTTGTTTTCTGGAAAAAAGAGAAATGGATCGGTGGATAATAGAAAAAATATTCATAATCACTTTAACTATTGAAACAGAATTCTATAGCTGTATAAAGGTTTTGTTACCGATAGATAAAACATCAATAATAGTGCCAGATCAGGAAGGAAGGTATGGATAAAGCATTCATTTCTTTTTTATGGCATCAGAAACTGAAAAGATACACATTGCTTTTAAAAAATATAAAATAAGATTTTCCATAATTGAATATATCAGATTAAATTGATGAAAATCTGATTAGTATATTGGAGTAGTTAAGTAGTTAAGATTGAATAGTTTTTGAAACATCTGTTCAGGAGTTTTTTATTAAGTTGAGAGATATCATAATGAGAAACTGCAAAGTTGCGGCAAGTCTCTCCCAGAATCTGCCACTGAGACTGATCAAGCGACAAAAGATCTTTTATGCACTCTGCAATTGCAAATGGGTCTTTAGCTGGTACGCAGAAACGCTGCATTTGTGGCGGAATTGATTCTGGCACTCCTCCTATATTGGTAGTGATAACCAGAGTCTTCATCAGCATTGCCTCTTGTACTACACAGGCCTGAGTTTCCTGGCAGGTTCCAACAGGGATGCTGGGAAGAAGTAATACATCAGCATTTTCCAGCTCTGAAAATACTTCTTTTCTGGATAAAACTCCTATAAATTTAACGCTTTCGGAGATACTGTTTTCATCCGCAAAACTTTTCAGTTCTGTTTTTTGAGGACCGTTTCCGGCAAGACGATACTGCCATTGAGTAATCCCCTGGTTTTTCAGGTGGACAAGCCCTTTTAAAGCGTAAATCAAACCTTTTTCTTCGCTCAATCTTCCGATTGACAATAAACGAAGCTCGTTGTGGCAATGATAGTTCCTGTGTTTTGGTGGGTTGAATTCCGAAATGTTAAAACCAACCGGAATAACTTCTATTTTATGTGGAGGACAACCGCGTTTAACAGCCTGAGATTTTGAATTCGATGTGTTTGTAAATACTACATCTGCTGCCTCGAAAGCCGCAGATGCTTCAATGTCGCTGATTACTGGCATACCAGGAAGTTCACCGCCATGATAATAAAGTGCCACGGGTACCCCGGGGTAAAGGGTTTGTAAAAAGGAAAGACAGCGCATAGTGAGAAGATTGTGGACCAGACAAAGATCAGGCGATGAAAGTGGCAGTTGTAGCATGCGGAAAATATTGATGAGATTGCGTTTAAATGTAAATGAAGGATTAATTAGCTTAATTGCAGATGATATTCTTCTGAAAGGATTACGAAGCAGCGCTTTTATGCTGCCCTCAAAAAAAGCAGGTAAAGAACTGATAGTTGTGGGTAAATAGCGGGTGAGACGGTCAAGACCCAACTCAGTTATCTTGGGGTCGAGAGGGTTCCAATAACTGTTCATGGCAAAAATACTCAATTTGTGATTGTCATTTAAAAACTGTTCAAATTGAGTGTTCAGGTAAGGTTTGAAGGGACTGGGAAAGTACTCATTGAACACAAAAATATGCATTGATCCTCCAGTTTATATAA
>CAYPMS010000002.1:0-51232 GCA_964411655.1 uncultured Fibrobacter sp. | reverse complement strand
CTGGGAAAGTACTCATTGAACACAAAAATATGCATTGATCCTCCAGTTTATATAAGAGATTTAAATACCTGAAACTTACATTTGGCTTGGAATTACATTAATAATCCTTTTAGTTAATAGAATCATGTTCGGTTAACATTTGACCTGATTGCCAGCCGCCGATAAAAAAGGTACTTTATAATTCATCACCAAAGCATTCTCGGAATCAGCTCTTATTTGTAGAGGATACAAGTCGTTTATGCACATTTTTCACCATTTCACAGAAAAGAAGAAGGAACCAGAAAAAAGGCCAGAAAAGAACTGAGACTGTAAGAGCTCCAGTCCAAAATCCTATCATTGAGACAATAGTGGCATTATTAAAAGTCTTGATATAATGAACAGATTCATTGGTATCAGATTTACTGCGAATATTGATATACTTCCAATTGGAATAAATGGAAGATAACATAAAAGAGAAAATCAATGTCCCCAGAATACCGGTTTCTGCGATCCATTCGATCGGAGTGGAATGAGCTACTCTTTTGATGTGAGGGTCCCTTTTAGGGTGTCTGTCTGCTTTAATTCTGTATTGAAGGTTGTAAGGCACATATAGTTCTGGATAATTAAACATTCCTACTCCGCAGACAGGGTAATCCCTGAACATTAAAGCTGCCAGTTTCCATCCATAGCTTCGATCAAATGCAGTAGATTCAGAAGTCCCTTGCTGAATAGTTTTAATCTCATTGAACCATTTCTGGGGTGCAAATAAAGAAATGCCAATACCTGCAATGAAGATAAATAATAAGGCGCGGAACTTTTTTTCAATGAAAGTCCAGCAGAAAAATCCTGTTGCAAAGAGGGCCAGGGCACCTCCACGGGAGTTGGCGACAATAATTAGTGTTAAATACACAGCTAATGAGAGTATATAAAGGATTCTTCTGATTATATTTTTGTGAAGTTGAAAAAGCATGAATGCGTAAGGTATTGCACAAACCACTAAAATGGAGATCTCGTTTTCATCTCCCAGCCATTTACTTGACCAGATCAGCCCTCCCTGACGGATTCCATGGTAACAAGAATGAAGAATAGCTAACAGATAGGAATCTAATACAAGGCTAAGTTGAAAAATGTTTTTTACGCTACAGGAACCTAATATAAAAATAGAATAATAAGTTAATAGCAGTTTCAATCCCTCATTTCGGATCTGAATATTTTTAGAACTGATTAAGGAATAGAAAAGAACAAATAAGAAAAATACTGTGAAGCTGAGAGAGAGTTTACTTTGCAGAGGATTAAATTTTCCGCACAATACCAATGATAGTGCATAGAGTACAGTTAAGGAGGAAACAATAAAAGGAATTTTCAGAGGGACCACAAAATCCACCAGTTGCTGAAAAGCACCCAGATCCAGGAATATATGAGTACAGATAATAAAAATTCCAAAGTTCACCGAATTAATATAGGGAAAAAATCGCTTTAGAGAAAAGCAGGTTTTCAGATTTTCTGACATATTGGTAATCTGGAGCAGGTTGAAAGTTTATTAAAATCAGGATTGCTGCGCATTTTACGGTTAATTACTGTTTTAAGAGTATTGGAAAGGTTATGCACCTGTCGCTCAAGGGAGAAATTATGAAGGATGCGGTTTCTTGCTGCATTTGACATAGATTTATGCAGAACCGGATCATCCAGAATCCGGATTATTTTTGAAGCGAGATCGAGATGGTCTCCTGCATTAAAGAGAAATCCGGTTACATCTGCATCGATAGATTCGGGAAGGCCCTGTAAATTGGAAACAATCAGAGGAAGACCACAAGCGGCCATCTCCAATGATGACACAGTAAAGGAATCCCATCCGGTTGAGGCAATGATACCGGCATAACAGCAGGGAAAGATTCTGGTAAGATCATCTCTATAGCCTGCGAAAGTAATATGGTTCTGAGCGGCACTATTCTGATACAGGTGATAAAATCTGGATTCTTCACCATTCTTGTTTCCTGCAATCAGAAAATGGACATCATATCGATGGAGTTGATTTACCAAGAATGCAGCGGCCCTGATTATTATATGTACACCCTTTCTTTCTTCCATATGGCCGGAGTAAATAAATACCCTGCGGTTAGACGGGATGTCAAAGGTCCTGTAGATGTAGCTGCTTCTGTTATGAGGGGTATATTTTTCGGGATCAACTCCCAGATTTACGACACTGACTCTGGAGGGACTTATTCCACGTCCATAGATTGCAGACATTGCCATGTTTTTTGATTCAAAGATAAAATGATCGGGCTTTGAATGGCAGCAAAATACTTGCAGCTTTTTAAGAAAAAGTATATAAGCGGGAGAAAAATCACTCATGGGTGCACCCCAGTAAGAGATGATTATTTTCAGTCCGGCACGCCGTAACGGTTTATATAAGATATGCTTTACCGGCAAGTCCAGTCCAAAGAGAATGGAAATTGAGTGCTGTTTTATGTAACTGCAGATCTGGTTTATCTTAGAAGAGCAAAATTGATTATCAATACTTAATATATTGGGAAATGAAGGAGGAAGAAATTTTGGAAATCCACCAGAGAGGTTTTTATACAAAAAATGGATCTGTCTGTCATTGCTAAATACCTCTCTGGACATTTCAAAAAAGACCGATTCTAACAGTTTTATTGCGTAACCTACATTTGATGGATAAGGGATATAAATTAAAATGCTCATTTGTTGTTTCTGGTAAAAACATAGAAGTAAATAGTCATTCTGAATGTGTACTGATTGCAATTATTCTGCCATTTTGCCAAAAATGGATATGTCTGAAAGTGGTATGTATAGTGCTAGTATATTTATTAGATGGAAAAATTATACAAAGGTTATAATGATTCAGAGCGATTTGCGTTTCTGGGCCGGTCAGTAAAAGAATTACTTAAAAGTTTTTTCTATTTTCTATTGTATCATATTCATAGCAGAACCAAAAGACCGGTTACCGGAGTGAAAACGATTGAATTTATCTGCAATGGGAATATTTGCAGAAGTGCATTCGCAGAAAAATATTCCGCCAGACTTTTAGCAAAAACTGGATATTCAATTAAGAGCTCTTCAAGCGGTGTCTGGGCAAAAGATGGGACCCGCTCACCCGCAGAAGCCATCAGGGCTGCATCGGTATTTAATGTAGATCTGTGTAATCATATGTCAAAAAAAACAGATGATTCCAGGTTAAAGGAAGCAGATCTGATTTTTTGTATGCATTTTAATCAGTATCGTCAGTTATGCAGAAAGTTTCCTGCATATAAAGAAAAGATATTTTTGTTGAAAGCATATAATAAACGGATTTGCTTTGATATGAATATAGATGATCCTTATGGCAAGAGTGTTCAACAGTATCATAAATGCTTTAAAGAAATAAGCAGGAGTATAGAGACGGCTTTGGGAAAGATTACAAAAATTTCAGCGGAATAGCTATTGCACCTTTTAATAAAAGGTCAACCGTTAGGGTATTTTATGAGTGATCGAAAGTAGACACATGCAGTATTCAGGCAAAAAAATTCCGATCTTGTTTGTGACCTCCAATTTGGGAATTGGTGGACTGGAAAGAGTCATTACGCAGCTTTGCATGCAGTTGGATAAGCAACTCTTTACACCAGCAGTATGCTGTATCCATTTTAAAGGTGAACTGGCTGGGGAACTGGAAAGTCATGATATCAGGATTTTTAATTTAAATGCCAGAAAACCGGATTATTTTTCATTTCGAAAAATCATTTCTGTAATAGAGGAATTCAAACCTCTTATTGTACATACTCATAACATGAATGCATCAATCAGTGGGATAATTGCATCGGTGATAAAAATGGTCCCAGTCAAGATTCACACTGACCATGCCAGAAAATTTCCTGACAAATTACATTACATGTTTGCAGAGAGGATCCTGTCATGTTTTGTAAACAAAATCATAGCAGTTACCGAGGAAACTAAACAGAATCTTATTCATTTTGAAAAAATCTCCAGTAAAAAGATTCAGGTAATTCATAACGGAATAAGGGGAATCGGGTTGAGGACAGAGTCACAGAACGAGTTGACCAGAAAGGAACTGGGGCTGACTGATTTTCATTTTATTATAGGTACAGTTGTGCGCCTGGAAGCACAAAAGGGATTAATTTATCTCTTAAGGGCTTTCCCTCAAATTTTACAGGAATTTCCAAATTCGTGTCTCTTAATCACCGGACAGGGAAGTCAATATGAAACACTTAGAATGGAAGCTAAGACTCTGGGGATTGAGAAGAATGTGAAACTGACAGGGCCAAAACTGGATATATGTCAGGTTTTTAATATTCTGGATATTTATGTGCTTTCATCAGTATGGGAAGGTCTTCCCATGTCTTTGCTGGAGGCGATGTCTTGCCAACGGCCTATCGTAGCTACGAAGGTTGGCGGCGTGCCTCAGGCTATCACCGATGGGGAGAGTGGTATTCTGGTTCCTCCGGCTTCCTCAAATGCTCTTGCTTTGGCAATATGTAAACTATTAAAAGATAGCTTCTTACGAACACGGCTGGCCGCAGGGGCTAAAGAAAAATTCGAAAAAGAATTTACTGTGACAAGGATGATACAGGCTTATCAGGAGATCTACTTTAAATGTCTTTACCAAAAGAGGATTCTTAATGCGAATACTTGTACTGGATGGTGAACACAGATCTGCCCTGGCTGCTTTAAGAGCTCTGGGCAGGAAAGGGCATCAGGTTTATACCGCTTCGCAGTTGAAAAGAACAGCCTGTAGCTTCTCCAGATACTGTAAAGGCAGTGTCCGATACAGTTCTCCAAATAATAACAGGTCTCAATTCATAAGTGACATTAAAGATCACCTGAAAAAACTTCGTATCGATGTTCTTCTGGCAATGACTGATGCTACTATGTACAGAATATTGCAGCACGAAAATGAGATCCGAAAAATGGTAGTATTACCTGCGGTATCATTTGAACAGTATAAAAGAGCCTCCGACAAATGCAATCTGATGAAAATGGCTCAAAGACTGAATGTAGAATATCCACAGACCCAATATTTCCGTAATGCTGAACAGGCCTTATTGAAAAAAGAACAGTTTAAATACCCATTGGTTCTCAAACCTCAATCATCCATTATTGAATTGAATAATCGCCTGGTTTACTGCAGTGTTTCGATTATAGATTCACCCCAGATGCTTTATCAGGTATTGACAAGCAGAAGTTACTACCAGTATCCATTTATGGTGCAAAATTTTGTAAGAGGCGAAGGAATGGGGGTATTTGTTCTATGTACCAATGGAGAACTCAAGGCTTACTGTGCTCATAAAAGAATAAGGGAAAAACCACCATGGGGTGGAGTGAGTGTGGTCTCAGAAAGTATGATTCCCAGTCAATCTGTACTTAATAATGCTTCCGTTCTGTTAAAAGAGCTAAACTGGAACGGGGTAGCTATGGTAGAGTTCAAAAACGACTTGTCTGGAAACATTGCCAAACTTATGGAAATAAATGCAAGATTCTGGGGATCGCTGCAGCTCTCTATAGATGCGGGTATCGATTTTCCAAATCTGTTAATTAATATGTATTGCAATTCTCAATTTAACCATGAACAACAGATGTGTAACACCAGGTTTCGCTGGCTAATGGGAGATCTGGATAATCTAATAATCAATTTTAAAAAGGGAAATTTGAAAACCAGAATCAAAGTCTTAAAATCGTTTATAGGAGAATTCTTTGCAGGATCAAAAATTGAAGATTTTCGCTATGGAGATTTTAAACCTTTCCTGTGGAACCTGTGCACTTACTGTTCAAAAAGATAACCTGCGTTCAGAAACGTAATCTGCTTCAAAGCAGATTTGACCAATCGGAAAGATTATCTCAGAAAGGCGGAAAAATCAAAATTACAGTTTTTTTTGCTGCGATTCCCAGTCTGTCCCCCTCCTTGAAATATCCGATCGGTAAAATGGAAAGACTCTGTAATTTAATGAAAATTAAATAGATAACATGATTGAAATTGATATTTCGGAATAATATGATATTGTAGCAATCGAGATTGTGAAATTTAACAAAGGAGACTAAATGAAAATACTCGATTCTACGCGTAAATTTGCGGTTATCTTCGCTATCGGGTTTAGCATCGTTAATTTCAGAGGCTATGCTGAAACCCTATATGTGGATAACAAATTAGCAGTGAAATCCACCAGAACCTATTCTATAAGTGGAAGAAATAGTAATGGTAACGATGGAAAAGCCTTCAACACCATTCAAATGGCATTGGATTCGATGAAAACTGGTGATGTTATCTGTATTCGGGGAGGTGTCTACCTGGAGCGTAAGATAAAAATACCGCTTTCAAAAAATGGCACATCTTGGAATCCGGGTAAATTCAATACCATGACTTCATTTCCAGGTGAGTGGGCTGTTATTGATGGGCAGAAAAATATCATCAGAGAATCAGGCAAAACTCCTTTTCTTCTGGGTAACTCCGATGGTCCATCTATGAAATTTTGGAAATTTGAAAGAATAGAGATTCGAAATGGTGCAACTGCAGATGATCAGAATGCTGCCGGATTTTTTGGAAACCATGGTCCCTTTATTTTCCGATATTGTGTATTCAGGGATAATATTGTAGGTTATGAGGGCAACAATCCTGGAGCTATCATGGGGTATACATGGATGGATTGTTTAGTGGAATATTGTTACTTTTACAATAACGGAGCAAAAACAAATCACAAAAACAGTGCGCATATAGTCATTTTTGCAGATTATAATAAGGATACTCATGCCGAAAAAGGTTTTACCAATATTAACTACCACACTATGGGAAATCGTTACAGAAACAATCTTTTTGTCAGTGCATCAGGACCTGCGGTAGCCATTAAGTATAAAAATGATACATTCCTTTCGGGACGCAATCCATCGGCGGGCAAAGGCTATGATGATACATGGAAAGAACGTGGAGATCATATAAACCATAATATCTTTCGTAAAACACTGGATTTTGCAATTGATGGCAGACAGGATTTTATGCAAATATATAATAATATATTTGATTCATGTTATGGAGCAATAACAGTGGGTGAGTGGTGGAAACCAACAATCTACAGAGCAGTAGTTTTTAACAACACTGTACTTGGAAGAGGAAAACAGGGGTTACAATTTAACCATTTTAAAATGTATCCTTTTCAGGAACCTGCCATGGTTCAATATGCCTATAATAATATCGTGAGTTATTGTGGTGATGACTGGTTAAGCTGTGATATAACTTTATTAAAGGATCCCAACTTCACCAATGCTATTATTGACAGCTTTAAAATAGACAGGAATTTTATTTACAATCCAGCAACCAACCCCGATGATCCCAATGGTACCTATGTTTTCTGGTTTGGATATTCATCAGATGCCACAAAAAGGCACACATTGAGTGATTATAATAAAAGATTTCCAAACACAAAACTGTACTATGCCAAGGCTGATGCATCAAATCCATTATTCCGTGGGAATTCCGGGATAGATCGTCTGATTACCCGTGGAGAGTACAAATTATCGACTCAGGAAACTATTGCAAATGCCGGTAAAAATATCCGCCATCCGTTCCTTGATGGAATGGTAATACCGGAATATATCGGTGCAACAGATCCAAAGGACTCCAACAAAAACAAATGGGTTAGTGATGTAATGAATCTGGTGAATCTGGGCAATGGTTTCATCCCTGACACTGTTTCTCAAAGTCCGGTTCCTGAGAACAATGCTCCATCGGTTTCACATGTAAGTGCTGCGAAAAATACTGCTCAGATTACCGACTCGGTGGTTACGGTCAGATGGAAAGCTCAGGATGATCAGGGAGTCACTGTCTGTTCACTCTTTATTTCTGTCAATGATTCCAGCTACAGGCCGATTGCGGTGAAAAACAATTCTCTGGATTCGATAATCTGGAATATTCCAGCTGAAGCCAGATCTGTAAAGTTTCTGCTGAGAGTGTATGATGCTAAGGGTAAATATGGAGAAGGCGAATCCAGCAGGTATCTTGTCTCCATAATAAGAGAAGTAGAAAGACAGATGCGCCTATACGCATACAACATAGATGGAAGCTCCGTTTTTGCAGCATGGGGGAGCTATCTTAATGAAACAGCATTCAGGCAGATTGCAGTTGTCTGCCGCACCGATCGCTTTGCTGCATCTCCAACTGAAAACGGAAGTAAAGTTCACTACAGCAATCAAAGCAAAGGTAGTGCTGTTTTGAGTGGGTTTACCAATGGTCAGAATTGTTATATATCCATTTTTGGTGAACTTAATACAGGTAACTGGAGTACAAGTCTGGACAGTGTGCAGATAAGGATCAACGGTATGGCTGCACTTGGCAGAAGTGCTTTCAGTGATACATTATATGTGCCGGAGGACGGATCAGATTCGGTGAGCCATACGCTTTACTGTTTTAAGGGGAACAGTGATGTATTGTGGGCAAAGGGCAGCATTGTTACTACCAATAAAATAGTGAACGGAAAGAGGGCAATAGAGTTTACAGTACCATCTGTAATGGTGTGTGACACCAGTGGATTCTATGCTTATTTGATAAGGAGTACATCAAAGTATTCGGATACGGTACGTATTTCCCGTCCTGTAAAACGGTTAAACAACAACTGTGATGATTTTATTACTTCACCTGGGCAAAGGCATCCTGTTTCGGTTACCGCTTTACCGGTCAAATACGGCTTTGCCGATGCAATCAACTACCTGAAATCGCCTGTGAATACCTGGGAATATGACAGAAAACGAGCGGTGATTACTCAATTTAAACCGCTTAATATGGAAAACCCAAAATCAATTTATTATGAGTATGGGCAGATTGAGGATTCTTTGTTTGATCTGGTTCCAGGGAGACTTTTCTGGGTACATTCTGAAGAGGCGTTAAAGTTTGACTTCGGTCAGGCTGTCATTCCTGCTCTTTATCAGGATTATACTCTGAAGATCGATTCCGGATGGACTCATTTTGCTCTGCCTGCTGCAATACCAGTTACTTTGGATCAGGTAATGAATGCAACAGGTAAGGTCTGGACCGATGAATTATTTGATTCTCTGGAAATATACCGCTGGAGGAAGACTACAAATGGCTACAGTGTTCAGAGTATTTATTTACCTGGGATGAGAATGGTCGATCCTGATCAAGTTATAATGTGTGGAGGGGTTGGAACTGGCTTTGCGGTATATAACAGATCAACAAAAGCAAAATCGTTGATTTTCCCAATTATCAAAAATCCGCTTAAAGAGAAGATCAAACCGCAGAATCCTGAGGACAACCGCTGGAGCATCTGTCTGAATGCCCGTTTAAACAGGGGGGATAGTCTTCCTTCGGCATATTTCGGATATTCTTCAGACAGTGATCCGATCACCTATCAGCAGGCACCTTCTCTGGATCAAATTAGAATAATGATAAAAGATGCAATAAGCGGTAACAACTGTTCGCATCTTCTGATAAACAATATTGATAAAGAGCGGTTGGCATTCGATGTGGCAATAAATAATGGCTCAAGTGCAGCTGATACAGTGATATTTGCTATCGGTGCAAGAGAAGGTTTACCGCAGAATGTAAATTTAGCGATAATTGATAGCAGAAACGGTATGCGTTATTCAGGATCGGATTCGGTTACGATGAGAATAGAACCGGAGGAAACTGTTTATTTGACCATTGAGACAGAGATTCCTTCCACAGTACTATCCAGAACTAATAACCATTCGAAATATGGAATATCAAAGCTTGTTCAGAACCGCTTTGCCAACAAAGTAAAAGTGGAATTCAATGCGCCATCAACAGTAAACAGAGTGACGGTTTCGCTTTATACATTAACCGGTAAGGCAATGGTAAGAGAGAGTAGATTCCTGGGTAAAAGTCAGAATGTCCAGTCAATAGATCTGCCATTGGGTGGTCATTCCATATCTAATGGAAACTATATCATTAAATTGACTATGAAAGATGGCAATGGAGCAGAGATGCAATTCAAGGCTCCGGTACTTCTGATGAATAACTGAAAATATTGTGTGACCTTTAAACCACAGGCCATTTCAATTTAGCCATAAGCTGCTTTTCGGCTCGAAAAAGCCGGAAGGCAGCTTTTTTTTTTAAATTATTGGTGCCGTTTCAGGTTTGGGCGAGATTGTCAAGAACAGATTTAAGAGCAGAAAAATGATTGTCCCACCTTTTTTTTATATCCAGTTTCATAGCAGTAATTTTCTTCTTATAATAATTGGGATTTTTCAATACTTTTGTGATGCCTCTATAAATACTCTCAGAATGATTTTCTACAAAAACAGCCTGGCTGAAATATTCCCGTAATACCAGTTTATCAGAGGTTATCAGAGGTTTTTCCACTGCTACTGCCTCATAACATCCACATAGCATACAATAATCGGCTTTTGTTAGTACCAGGATTATATCGCTGGAAGTAAGAAGTTTAATATACTGAGCGTCAGGAATAAATCCGGTCAGATGAAGTCTTGGGGGGAGATGTCTGGGGATCTCAGAGATTCTTTTTTTGAAATTACCGGTAACGAAGAGTTCACAATTTTTACTATCAAGCATACTGAATGCTTCAATAACCTCTCTTATCGGTTCATCGGATCCAAATGATGATATAAGGAGTAAACGAGTGTTTTCTTTATGGTAATCTGTAGAAGGAGTGGAAAGATCGGGTAGCTTATCAGGTAAGATGGCGGCTCTCCCACCGGCTCTTCTTACAAGATCAGCAAGATAGTTATTGGTAACGATTGTAAGGTCGGCATGTTTTAGGGAGTAATAATGAAAGCGCATAAAAAGCCAGATTGGGAAGGAACCGCTCTGTGGTTTATTTAATCGGAAATTGGAATGACGGTCGATTACAAGTTTAGTGCCAGTGATTGAGCTGTAAATACAGGAAAAGGCTGCAAGCACGATTGATGGATTCTGAACAAAAAGCAGTCTGGGCCGATGGATGATAAGGGTTAGAAAGGTTATTATCAGACATAAGGGATACCTGAAAAAACCTTCAATATCAAATATGAACAGTTTACATCCAAGTTGCCTGGCAAGGGTAAGGGATCGTCGCTGGGTTTCCCAGGTTATCCAGATTTTATTAGAAGTCATATATACAATTTCTCCTGGTAAAGCGCAGATAGTGTTCAAGCAGTGTATCAGTTGCCTTTTCAATTGAATGAAATTGACATATGTGCTTTTTTGCATTATCTGAAATAAACTGTCTGAGGCGGTGATTGTAGTATAATAGCTTTATGGCATCGGCCAGAGAATTGGGGTCATTTGATGGAATCAGGATACCGTTATAATAGCTGGAAATAACTTCTTTCATTCCACCGACAGCAGTACAAATTATTGGTTTACCCAGAGCCATGGCTTCCAGAAGTGCCATAGGGAGGCCCTCATGCAGAGAGCAAAGGATAAAAAGATCAAAAGAGGCTATGACTGGGATGATATCCTGCACGAAACCATGCAGATGAAAAGTATTGGAAATTTGTAAATCATCTATTCTTTTTTGCAGTTGAGCTCTGAGAGGACCATCGCCAAATATAGAGAACCTGAAAGTATTTGGAATTATTCTGGAAATAAGATTTGCAGCATCGATAAAAACCATCTGATTTTTAGGAGTGGCCAGTCTGGCAGCTGAACCAACCCAGAATTGATTTATAATGGAATATTTTTTTCTGGTGATAAGGATGGATTCTGATGAATTGTGAATAGAGTAGTCTGCGGGGTTAATAGCATTGTGAAGTTTAATGATCCTGGATACAGATTTGAAAGTGCGCAAATAAGAGAGCATATCATCACTGACAGCGACAACTGCATAACATAGAAGACGGATCAGTAACTGATCTGTTAATAAAGTCAGAAACCATTTGATTTTCCTATGCCATTTGTCATTTACAGGCCTATAGTTGAGTCCATGCACGGTTCTGATCAGAGGTTTGAATTCAAGAGAGAGGAACTGAGAAAGAGTGCCTATCAGATGCTCTTTAGCCCTGTGAACATGGATGAGGTCCGGTTTGATTTGCTTATAAAGTTGAGCGGTTTTGCAAATCATAAGAAAAATGTTTGAGAGATTTTCATTGATAATGTATGTAGAAATGCCATTAATTCTTAATTTCTTTTCGAGAAGGCCGTTATTGAAAAGGATACAATGGCATTGGATGTTTTTATTGGATAGTGCCTGCAGAGTCTGCAGTACCTGCATTTCAGCGCCTGCAAAGATATCCCCTGAGATTATATGTAATATTTTCATAGTTAAAAAAAGCTGATGACAGAAGATTTTTAAGGGTTTTTCAGTTAGAATAAGCAAATTTTATGACAGTAAAGACAGCGTTGGAAAATTGTGGCTTGAAGTGCTTAACAGGCATGAATCTTGCTTCTGTTATTTACGGATCTCCCTTCTCTTCTAAAGAAAATAGGAAAGGAATCATTTCAGGGACATAGTCAGATCTGGGGGAAGTAATGAATTCCAGGATAGAAAAGCTATACCTGAATTGCCCGGCAGTTGTTCAAAATGCATTGATCTCCATTTTAGGTTTGAAGGAGAAATATCTCAGGTACAGTGGCATTTATAAGGAGTATTATAAATCTATCCTGGAAAATCAAAGGAAAAGCCGTTTGCAGATGGAGCATTATCAGATTGAGCAATTGAAAATGATAATTTATTCAGTTGCACCCGAAGTACCTTACTATAGAGAGTTGTTTTCTCAGATAAAGCTTCCTTCCCAGGATAAATTCCAGTTATCAGATATGGAAAAAATTCCAATATTAAATAAAGAAACAATAAGAAGTCAGGCAAATGATTTTATTAATCGGAAAGCAAGCAATAAAAAGCTTATTACTCTTCACACTTCCGGTACTACTGGTACACCCCTAAAAATTATCTGTACAGCAAAGGTTCGTCAGAAAAACTATGCATTTTTTAGTCGCTTTTTGAATTCGGTAGGGATAGATCCCCATGGAAGCAGAGCAACAATGGGAAGCCGGCTGGTGGTAAAAGGAGAGCAATCAAAGCCACCATTCTGGAGATACAGTCTGTTTCAAAAATGTCTGTTTCTCTCCTCATATCATCTCTCTGATTGCAATATTGAAAGCTACATCGAAGTGCTGAAAAAAATGAAGCCTTCCTATATCGATGCTTTCCCATCCAGTATTTATGCAATCAGCAGCTATGCTTTACGGAACAGAATCTCTCTATGCCAAATAACCAGAGCCATTGTTACTTCTTCGGAGAGTTTGCATCATTACCAGAGAAAATCGATAGAAGAGACATTTGGGATTCCGGTTTACGATCAATATGGTTCCGTTGAAATGTGTGTGTTTATTGCTCAATGCAGATCAGGAAAATATCATCTGAATTCCGATTACAGCTATGTGGAATTTTTAAATGATTCAGGGCAGAAAGCAGGGCCTGGTGAAGAAGCTCAAGTAATTTGTACAGGATTTATAAATGATACAATGCCTCTTATCCGGTACAATATTGGCGACAGAGTGCTGATGCCTTCAGAGGAAAATATGCAATGCGATTGTGGAAGCAGTTTTCCTGTAATAGAGAAGGTACTGGGAAGAGCCGATGATGTAGTCAAGACTCCGGATGGAAGAAAAATCGGGCGCTTGAGTGGGGTTTTCAGAGGCTATCCTGTTCGGGAAGCTCAATACAGACAGTACAAACCGGATGAGATCGAATTACTGATAGTAAAAGATTCAAATTATGACAGGGATACTGAGGAAAACATTATTAAAGAAATACAGAAGAGAACCGGCCCTTCTCTTAAGGTAATCATAAGGCATGTTGATAGTATCGAAAGAGGAGAAGGCGGAAAACTGCGACTTGTTATTTCCAATATTAAATCTGAATAAATGAGGAAATGAGTGGGAAACCCTGCTGTTAAATTTATCAGACATCTTTTATCCGCAGTTTCCATGAGTTGTACGAAATTCAGGGAAATATGCACAAGTCACGCCAGCAAAGGCAGGTACTTAATATTAGGGTATCATCGAATAAAGAATCCATCGGGGGATCGGTACATAGAGCCTGGGATGTATGTAAAGCCGGTTGTCTTTAAAAAACAAATGAAAATACTTGGAGAATATTTCGAAATTGTATCACTGGAGGAGGTTTGTAAAAAAATTCCTAGCAAGAGGAAACCATCATGTGTTTTAACCTTTGATGATGGTTGGAATGATTTCTACACAAATGCTTATCCGGTTCTGAAAAAATATCAATATCCGGCTACGGTATTTCTGCCTACCGATTATATTGGCAGCAATAAAATGTTATGGACTGATGCATTTGCTGATTTAATGATAAAGAAAAAATTTGATACAGGGTTTCTTTCAGAATACTTTAAAGATGAATTAACCAGAAAGAAACTGAATAAGAGATTCAACCGGAACAATCTTCATGATTTGATAAATCTGGTAAAGACATATTCAATAGAGCATAACCAGGAAATTATTAAAAACATTCTTCAGGAAAATGATCTGATAAATGAAAGAAGGTCCGATTTTCTGACCTGGGAGCAGGTTTTTGAGATGGAGGAATCGGGACTGATCGGTTTCGGATCGCATACATCGCAGCATGTTATCCTGATTTCTGTGAGTGCGGAGAAAGTTAGAGAAGAGTTAAACCATTCCAGGGAGATTTTATTAAGTAAAAAGCTGGTTTATCCCGATTTTATTCCTTTCTGCTATCCCAACGGCTCTACCAGTAAAGTAATTGCGGAAGAGGTTAAATTGGCTAATTACAGTTGTGCAGTAACGGTAAGAAGAAGATGGAATGACTTTTCAACTGACATTTATATGCTGAACAGAATAGGAATGCATCAGGATGTGTCTTTCTCATCATCTATGACAATCTTACGCCTGGGGAGAACTCCTGCAGATAATGGGTCTGGGTGAATTAATAAAAATTGAAAAAGGGAAATGATTATGGTTTCAATCTTCTGGTTATCTTTATTCATGATATTTTTTGCCTATATAGGTTATCCGTTTTCTTTGAAATTACTATTGGCATTCAGAAGGTATAAACCAGAGAAGCGTTACATCATTCCGGACATCACTTTTATCATCAGTGCTTACAATGAAGAAAAGAGAATAAGGGAGAAGATTGAAAACACACTGGCTATCGACTATCCCAGGTGTCGGATGCAAATTATAGTAATTTCAGATGGCTCAACCGATAGCACAAATACAATTGTAAAAGAATACGAAAGAGAAGGAGTAGAGCTGATTGAATTAAGAGAGCACAAAGGAAAAGAAAGCTGTCAGAATGAGGCAGTGAAAAGAGCAAGGGGAGAAATACTTGTTTTTTCGGATGTAGCAACTACTTTGGAAAAAAACGGCTTAAAAGAGATAGTATCCAATTTTAATGATCCCAAAATAGGTTGTGTAACCAGTGTAGATAGGATCTTGACTAACGGAGGATATCAGGTTGGGGGAGAAGGGTTTTATGTTAAATATGAAATGTGGCTTAGGGCAATGGAATCTTCTGTCAAATCGGTTGTAGGACTGAGCGGATCCTTTTTCGCAGCCAGAAAAGAGGTGTGTTACGACTTCTCTACCAAAATGCAAAGTGATTTTAAGACTCTTCTAAACAGTATGAAAATAGGTCTGAGGGGAGTAAGTGATCCTAAGGTAATCGGGTATTATCCGGATATTAAAGATAAATCCAAAGA
This sequence comes from uncultured Fibrobacter sp., assembly GCA_964411655.1. Classification (GTDB taxonomy): domain Bacteria; phylum Fibrobacterota; class Chitinivibrionia; order Chitinivibrionales; family Chitinispirillaceae; genus JAAYPC01. The sequence goes on along the minus strand of CAYPMS010000002.1, from coordinate 35,593 downwards.
ATTTAATCGTAAGGTTAGAACTGTGTTACGGGGATTAACTGTTTTTTTCAACCATCTGGAATTCATTAATGTGTTTAAGTTCGGCCTGTTTTCCTATATGTATGTGTGTCATAAACTGTTGCGCTGGACCGTGCCTTTTTTCCTGTTAATAGCTTTATTCTCCGGTACCTGTTTGATTAGAACGGCTGGGATTTTTAAAATAATAGGCACTTTTCAGCTTGCATTTTATATGTTGGCTTTGGTGGGGATAACCATTCCAAAATTTAATACAGTAAAGCTGATGAAAGTTGCTTCCTTCTTTGTAATGGTGAATGCTTCCATATTGGTCGCCTGGTTAAAGTATTTAAAGGGGGAAAGGATCGTACTGTGGCAGTCATCAATACGTTAGCAATTGTTCAAAATAAGCATCTTACAAAGCTTTTATCCTGAAAAAGAATTTTGATCTGAGTTTTCGCTTATAGAGCCATCGTTATAACCTGTTAATGGAAACTGCTGCACAGGCTGCACCAAATCCATTATCGATATTAACCACGGTTAACCCTGAGGCGCAAGAATTGAGCATGGCAAATAAAGGAACCATTCCATTAAGGTGAGAACCATATCCCACACTGGTTGGTACACCGATTACCGGACATGAAACATAACCAGCGATAACTGAAGGCAAAGCGCCTTCCATTCCGGCAACGGCAATAATTACCGATGCTTCTGATAGTTTTTCTTTGTACGAAAAGAGTCTGTGGATCCCAGCTACTCCTACATCAGAAAGCAGAGTACAGCTATGGCCGAAGATTTCAATTGTATGTTGAGCCTCTAATGCAACGGAAAGATCGGCAGTACCAGCAGAACAGATGATAATTTCTCCACGTACTTTCACTGATTTTTGCCAGCCAGGTGCTTTTTTCCAGAAACAATGAGCCAGGCTGTCTATGCATACATCAGCTATGGCACTTTGGATCGCATCCAATATTTCCTGGTTTGCTCGAGTTCCATATATGGTTTCGCCATGGTCAAGTTGGGCTTTCGCTATTTCTATAACCTGTTTGGCTGTCTTATTCTGACAGAAGATTACTTCCGGATAGCCCTTTCGGAGAGCGCGGTGATGATCGATCTTTGCATGACCTAAGTCCTGGTAGGGAAGATCTTTTAATTTGGCAAAGGCCTGTTCTACAGATATCGACTGATTATGCAACTGATTTAATAACGATAGTAATTGGTGCTGGTCCATACTGTTTAATGATTTTTCTGGGAAAAGGGGAAAAAAAGATAACTTTTCTGAATCATATTACCTAAAAAGTGTTTCAAACTGATGACTTAAACCAAAGTGTTCCTCCGGAACTAAAAAAGTGCTGTACTGAAGCCGCATTCAACCTGGCTGAAATAATGTGATAGATTAATATAATATTACCTTATAAGAAGCAGAAATTTTAACTAAGAGCAGATTTCCTTTACTCGTTTTACCTAAAATAGTTCTGAGTATTTGGACTGAAGTTTGCAAATTAGTCAGAAAACGCCGGTGAAATAGAGTGGTTGGGTCTAAATGTACCCTGTTGGTTAAAGAATGTAATATTTTATACCTTATCCTAAGAAAGATTGGAAAGATCTCTCAGCAGAAATGGGTTATCGTGTTGCATAAAAACATTTATAAGATGCTTTTCATCATACTGTTGTGCAGTCTTAACAGTATTGGCAGTAATTCTATTTCCACATTGGGTGAGTGTTTTAAAGAACTCCATAAAAGACTTTCCATGCAAGCAACTTCTGAAATTGCAGCAATGGATGTAGATTCAGCCGATAAGGTTTTTCATACATTATTGAAAAACAACTCTCCAGTTGTTAAATTATTCCGGGTTAATTCCAATGGCATAATCATCAATGAATCTACTCAGAAAAGTTCCAACCATGTGATGAGAAATATATCGAATCAGCAATGGTTTGCTCAGGTTCAGAGAGATACTCAGCCATATTATGGTATTACGCGGGATTCTACTGGCAGTGCTTTTTTATTTTGGGTCTGGCCTTTAAAAAATATGGCAGGACAGTTTGCAGGCGTTCTGGCCGCGAAGATCGATCCTTCAGAGGTCATCAATTTTGTGAATGACTTAAAACCGGCATCTCTCAGATTAGAGGTTAATGGTAAAACAGTACTTACCAGCGACTGGAATAATCCTCAAAATATCGAGTCTGTCAGTTGGAATATTTCAGACTCACTGGTGATTTCCTGTTACTATAAATCAACCAGAGTTGAAACAGCATCTCAAACAAAGCCAATGGTCTCGAACCCGGCAATTATTGCTTCGGAATCGTCATTGGTTCTACCAGATAATTCAGAAATCTTCTCTGAAGAAAAAACGGAAAAAGCAGAAAAAAAGCCAGTTCTGAACTCTTTTCTCTTAATTATTATTATCAGTGGTTTTGCTATTATGATTTTTTTCAAAATTGGTAAGAGGTGGATGCCTTCAAACCAACGGGAAGCCGTATTTTCAGACAACCCAGAGAGAAGTACTTCTATCCAGGGGGGTGTTGAGGAAATAATGGATCTGGTGGATGATAGCAGTCTTCCAAGTGAAAAAAGTCATCTGCAGGCGCTTTCAGAGAAAAGGTCTTCACAAGTACCAGAGAACAGAAACATGCCAGAAGAATCGCAAGAAAACGGTACGGTTGCACCTAAGGCTTCTTACAATCTGAAAGAAGATGAGGTTTTCAGGAAAACCCAGGACCAGTCCGATTCAGAGATGTCCAGGATTCGAAATGAACTTTATCGTGAAATACATGGTCAGATAATCCATTGGGTGGTTTGTGAATCTGCCAGATTATCCAACTGTCTGGAGGAGCTGTCCGGAAGAATAAGTCGGATAGAGGGTTCGGAGGGAAGCGCTGAGATAGAATTGATCAGAGAAGATGCCCTGCGTATCTCCAAAGAAATTGAGATATTCAAGGATAGTTTCTCTGATTCAAAAAAAGAGTAGTCTTTACTGTCGTCGCCCTAAATGCTTTTTTCTGCTGATTCCATTGTCTGACTGATCAAAGTAGCTATTGTCATAGGTCCTACTCCTCCTGGAACTGGTGTATATGCGCTGCAATTGGGAATTGCCGCTTCAAGATCTATATCTCCAACATTTCCAGGATGATAACCGGCATCAATGACAACTGCACCTTGTTTTATCCAGCTACCCTGAATGAATTTGGGTTTACCAACCGCACCAACCAGAATATCAGCTTGTTTGATGATTGAGGGAAGATCGTTTGTTCTGGAATGGCAAACTGTGACAGTGGCATTTCTGTTCAGTAACATAAGTGCCATCGGTTTTCCCAAAATTGGACTTCTTCCTACAACGACCGCATGTTTACCTTCAAGGTTGATGTTATAATGGTCCAGTATTTTCATTATTCCTGCCGGAGTAGCACTTCCATAAGCCTGCTCCCCCATAGCCATTCTGCCAAACCCCAGACAGGTGACCCCATCAACATCTTTATCAGGAGCGATGGCATCGAAGGCCAAACGTTCGTTTATTTGCTTTGGGACAGGGTGCTGGAGGAGGATTCCACTGACCTCGGGATCATCATTGAGTTTTTGAATCTGATAAAGCAGCTCTTCGGTGGTGGTTGTATCTGGTAGTTCGATTTTTCGGGAGAGCATTCCGACTCTGGCACAAGCATTACCTTTCATCTTAACATAGGTAGCGGAAGCCGGATCTGATCCTACAAGAATGGTGGCCAATAGCGGTTTTTTCCCGGTTCTTAAATTGAAAGCATTTACCCGCTCCTTAAGAGAGAGTTCGATAGACTTGGCCAGATTTTTCCCGTCCAGAATCAGAGCGTTTGACATTTGTTTTCTACCTCCAGCGATAATGGTTGAGAGGAGAAAATAGTTTTTTTTAGTGAAATATGTTTCAGATATATGCATAATTTCTTCAGGAACAGCTTTTTTTTAATGGTACTCAGAAGATATTTTTACCAGAAATTCGAAATCATGTATCGGTTAATGGTGTCAGTGCCGAGGCTAAAGGTAAAAAATCAGACCTGCCTGCAAAGCAAATGCTCACCCGACGCTCAACAGTATCGAAGGTGTGAATGGAAGAGATGCTCAGGGCAATTTAGCTTTAGGGATGACACTAAAATAGATACTAATCTCAACTGCAAAATCGGTTAATGAAAAATGCTTCTGGAACTTCTTTTTCAAAAAACGCAGATCTTTCTGTTTAACAGCAGATTATTCAGTACAAGTATGGCCACCGTTATTGCCTTTATGCTGGCGCTGTCTTTATTTCCTTTGTACATCAAATTTTTACGCCGTTTCAGGATGAGCTCGGAATTTAAGTCAACCGGAAATGATTCAGAGCCGGTAATGCCTGCAGGAATACTGTTTCTAATTATTGTGGCTATCACTACTATTATTACAGTGAGATTTAATCCTTATGTAATTTCTGCACTCATTATCTATATGTTTTTTGGAATAATCGGTGCAGTCGATGATATTGCCAAAGTGGTCAATAAAAGGCGGATCGCCAGAGGAGAGATTTCCAAACAGGATTATCAGTACAAAGCGGATGGGATATCTGCCGGATTGCGACTTTCGTTATATTTACTGATTTCACTGGCAGTCGCTGTTGCAGCCTATCACTATATTCCGAATTTGAATGGAACCATAAATATCCCTTTTTTCAGTATTGCTAAAAAGTTTCCTTATCTACCTTTCTGGCTTTTTATTCCGTTTATGACAATGACTATTGCGATATTGGCAAATGGAGTTAATTTTACCGATGGATTTGATACTTTAGCAACAGTGCCATCGATTACCAGCCTTTTATTTGTAGGTGTAATCTCATTTATTTCAAGCAACAGCACCTGGAGCAACTATCTTTTAATTCCTCATATTGCAGGTTTGCAGGAATTACTTCCTCTAATCGGGGCAGTGATTGGAACGCTATTAGCTTATCTCTGGTTTAATTCACCCCCATCTACCATCATAATGGGCGATTCTGGATCGGTGGGATTGGGTGGACTCATCGGGATTCTGTTTGTGTTTACAAAGGCTGGTTTTTTTATTCCTATTGTGTGTTTTATATTCCTTTTGGAATTCGTTTCGGTGATTATTCAGATTGGTTATTTTAAAATGACCCGAAAGAGGGTTTTCCTGATGGCACCTATTCACCATCATTTTCAGATAATGATGCGAAACAGTGGTAAATTTGCCAGCGAATTTCATATAAAATCCAAAATCATGTGGAGATTTCACATTCTTTCTGTTGTAATGCTGGTTTTGGGGCTTGTATTATTTCTGAAAGTCAGATAGATTTTAAAAGAAAAATCATGATTAAACAACAGATTGCTTATTACACTTCTCCAGCAGGTAAAGAGTTCTCCTTTGCTGCAGCAAGGTTTGCAGGGATAAATCCTTCAAGCAGAGTTCTGGATATGGGATGTGGTTATGGTGAGGGGGCCTGCAATCTGGCTTCAGAATTTCGCAGTAAGATAACTGCCTGTGATTACAGTCAGGAAAATATCGATTTCGCCAGAAAATTGGCGGTAAAGCGCAATGTGAGTCATCTGATTGATTTTCAGGTGATTGATCTCATGAAAGCTGATTTCAGCAAAACTCCTTTTGAACTAGTGCTGGCTGAGGGGGGAGTTCTTTCTTATTTGTCTCGTCCCAAAGGGTTGCAGATGGCATCCCGCTGGTTATGTCCGCGAGGTTGGTTTGCTTTCTCTGATCTGATATTTTTATCTGATCGGGTACCAGAAGAGATAAAAAAAATTTTCGAACATGACATTTACCAATATGAAACTGAACAGTCTTACCGGAAATTGATTGCCGAAGCGGATATGGAGACTCATTTTCTGGCTTTGGTCCCACCCAGTGGTTGGGATAATTATTACGCTCACATTGCCAGACGTCTTGAGGATAAAGAGGGCTTTTTTGCCGATAAGCGGATAAAGCTGGCTTTTTCCAGGGAAATCGATATTTTTTACCGTTATGAAGGATACAGGTACGTAGGTTATCTTTTTGGAGTTCTTCGCAAGAAGAAATAGGTCCCCCCAAACCAGAAATCATCAAGGGAAAGTATAACTAATCCACTCACTGATAGTACTCTTCAATCTCTGGCGTACACTGATAATGGTATAAGTGTGGTCTGCTTCTTTAAAATAACGGTGAAAAACCATTCCCTTGAATTTAACAGAACGGAACATGTCAAAAAACTGATCTTCGTAGTTATAATACAGTGGAACCCCTCCGGAGTAGATAAAAAAAAGCTTAACCCCACGATCGATTAATTCCTGTAGTTGCTTCATTATCAGATTTTTAGGAGGAAACGATCTGATGTAAACTTCATTACTTCGTTTTATATTCTTCTGAGAAGGAGCAGAAAAAAAACGTTTACGGATCTGGTTAACTGCAAACCGGACCGAACGGTAGGGATTAATTATTCCAGGACCGTAATCTCTGATGTAATACCCAAGTGTGCGATATGCATAACCATCCATAAGAACCAATCCACTTATTCTACTGTCTATCACAGCAGCAGCATGGGCAAAATCCGCTCCGGAGCAAAGCCCAATAATAATACACTTCTGAGTACCACTTTTTGCAGTAACCTCATCGATAGCTTGTTGAATATCGATAATTGCCTGTTTCTCATAATCAATGGAAGGTGGGCAGGAGGCACTGTCACCTAACCCATGAAGATCAAAACGTAAGCTGCTGTAACCGTAAATGGAAAGCTGTCTGGCTAAATCTGTATTAAATCTATTGAATCCGGTTTTGTGAAGAAAACCAGCATTTAGGAATAGAATCGAAGGCACATTCTTCTTTTGATATTCAGACTCAGCAAGAGTCAGTATGCCACTAAGCTCATTATTGGTCCCAAAATTATACACCCGTTCTTTCATTACTTATTCCCGGTCAAAATAACTGATGATAGACTTAATTGCAGGATGCGACATTACTATATGATTGGATAACAACGAACTGTTCCAGACTTCTGGATTGTCTATATGTTCTATTGTTACAGATAAATCTGCCGGTTTGGAAAAAGCTTCATGTTTTTGTAAATCATCCGAATAAAGAAGATGAATGTTTTTGCATGTGGAATGTTTTAAAACAGAGATATTCAAAGTGCAGATATCATTGCTGACTGAAACTGGTAACGGGAAACCAAGGATCTCCTCATCCGATGAGTAACGCCCTGTTTCAGGAGATTTGACAAGGTATTCTGAATGAAGCGCCTGCATCTGGTTTATCCATTCTGATCCGGAGAATACCGGATCCCAGAGAATAAAAGAAGACAAATCTGCTGAATCTTTGAAAGAATACCAGGCAATGGTAGCACCTAATCTGAAGCCAATTACCGAAAATATCTGGTTTCCAGATAGATTAATCAACTCATCAGCCGCTGATCTGGCATCAGTGATCCACTGACCGATACTGATATCTGAACTCTCCCCCCAGGAATCCCCACATCCATACCAGTCAAAGCGAAACACATGATGACCTTTTTGGGCCAACTGTTCACCTAAAATTCGAAGTAAACGATAAATGTGAATGAATTCAGGACCGACCGATGAGCAGATAAGAATACTTTTCTGTTTCGGATTTATAGACAATGGAAAATGGTACACACCATACAGCTTATGGCTTCCATAACCAAATTGCAGTGATTTCACTTTCCCCCCACCCTCTCAATCATCATCATGATAATCATGCCTTGGTTTTGAAGATTCTGGACAGCGATTTAACAAAGGAAAAGCCTTTTTCGGAACTGATTTCAGGCTGATTGCTCTTACCCAGGGTAATAGTGGAAGCAATCTGCTCCAGAGTATTTAACATCAATGAACGGGGATGAATTTCAAAACCGATCTCATTTTTAATCTGATTTATCACTTTTATAGATAAAAGAGAGTGGCCACCCAGCTCAAAGAAATTATCACTTAAAGTGATCCGGTTTATTCCAAGCACCTGTTTCCATATTCTGGCCAGATATTGTTCTTCATCTGTACTTGGTTCCAGATGATCAATGGATTCAATTACTATGCCTGATGAATGGACAGGTAATGCTTTACGATCGATTTTTCCTGAAGGTGACAAGGGCATTGATTGCAATTCAAAAAAATGTTGCGGTATCATGTAATCAGGAAGAAATGATTTGAGAAACAGACGAAGTTCAGCTGTTGTAATGGTAGAATCTGCCTTAACTGTATAATACAATACCAGTCTTATATCACCAGGACCGAATTCCTTACAGGTAGCGACACATTGATTTATACTGGGATTGCAAAGAACAGTGTTTTCAATTTCACCTAACTCGATTCTGTGACCTCTGAGTTTGATTTGAAAATCAGACCTTCCAAGATACTCAATGTTTCCATCAAACCGGAAACGGGCATTATCTCCGGTATCATAAATGCGACCCGGTTCAAAAGGATTCTTTAAGAATTTTTTACTGGTAAGTTCCTCAAGCCGATGATAGCCCTCTGCAAGACCAATCCCTCCGATATACAAAACCCCCTTAACTCCAGGTGGAACCGGCTTTAAATTGTTGTCAAGAATATAAGCCTTGATATTGCTTATCGGCTTTCCAATAGTTATTGGAGCCTCCGGCTCGGTGATCTTGCACAAGGTAGACCATACCGTAGTTTCTGTAGGACCATACATATTCCATAGCTCTTTAACCTGAGGCAATAGATCTCTGCATAAATCTACAGTCAATGCTTCACCACCACAAAGCACTTTAATCTTGTCAGAACCTTTCCATCCTGCACTTATCAGCATTCGCCACATGGCGGGAGTGCCCTGAATTATTGTAGGCTGAATTTCATCGATGATAGAAATAAGTCTTAAAGGATCACTAGTAAGATCCTGTTCGATTATTGCGGTAACAGCTCCACTAATTAGTGGTAAAAAGATTTCCAAAACAGAAATATCAAAAGAAATGGTTGTTGAAGCCAGCATGATATCGGATGATTGAATACCGGGTTGTTGCTGCATACTCTTTAAAAAATTAACCACCGAACGATGCAGAATGCGCACCCCTTTTGGTTTCCCGGTCGAACCGGAAGTATAAATAATGTAGGCTATCGAATCTGGTGAAAAATAAGGAGATTTAAATTGATTATTTTCTGAGTGACTGAAATTAATATCGTTATCAATACAAACCGTTGTCACTTTAGCAGGCGAACCCGGTAATTTTTCCCTCAGATTCTGTTCTGTTAAAACAACACTTAAATTGGCATCTTTTATCATATAACCCAGGCGCTCCTCTGGCAGACGTGGGTCAAGAGGAACATAGGCAGCACCGGATTTGAGAATGCCTAAGAGTGCAGCAATAGTATTAAAGGACCTGTTCATAAATAAACCTACTGCTTCACCGACTTTAATCCCGGTTTTAACCAGAAAATGGGCGATCTTTTCCGATGCATTATCCAGTTCTGCATAAGTGTATGTCCTTTTTTCTGAGATAACAGCAGGAGCTGAAGGAAATTTCAAGCACGCTTCTTTAACCAGATCATGAATACATTTGTTTTGAGGATAACTTGCATCGGTTTTATTCCAGCTATATACAATTTGTTGTATCTGTTGGGGTGAAAGAACCAGGATCTCATTAATTTTAATATCCTGATTTTCCAGAATGCTCTCTGCTACATTGATAAAATGAGATGCCATGTTCTCGATAAACTGTCTCTCAAAAAGATCTGTACTATATTCAAAAAAGCCTTTTAATATTCCCTCTTCTATCCACATGTATAGCGACAGGTCGTATTCTGAAGCACCACGGTCAATCAGAAAGGGCTTGATCTTTATATCCTCAATTCTGGTCGATTCCAATGGAAAATTCTGGTATGCAAACATTACCTGAAAAATGGGATGATGATTTAAATCCCGTTGTGGATTGATGATCTCCACCAGACGATCGAAAGGAATACTCTGATGAGCAAATACCTCTCTAGTGACCTCTTTCAGTCCATCCAGTAGTTGCCTGAAGCTGGTTTCTCCGCAATAGTTAATCCGAAAAGGTACCATGTTAAGAAAAAAGCCAATAAGATTTTCCACTTCGCTGCTGTTACGGTTTGCAACAGGAGAACCGATGATTATATCCTGCTGAGAAGAATATTTATACAGAAGGAGATAATAGATACTTAATAGTAAAGTAAAAAGTGTGGTATTCTCATTTCTGGCCAGTGAACTCAATCTGGAGCTGGTTGATTGATTAATCGAAAAGCAAACCGCTGAACCCTCAAATGTTGGAACAGAAGGACGGGGCTTAAACGATGGAAGCTCAAGAACTGGCAAGGGAGCAGCCAGATGGTTCTTCCAGAAAGAAATCGTATTATCATCCAAATCCTCCTGGTTCTTGTGCTGCCAATTGGTATAATCGGCAAAACGGAATGGAAGCTGCGGAAGAGATGGTTGAGTTGAATTCAAAAAGCAGCTATAATAATGGGAAAAATCCCTTAAAAATACTCCCATGGACCATCCGTCAGAAATGATATGGTGAGTCATCACCGACATAATATGATGATCTGGTTTCAGTCTTATCAGTACTATTCGAAGTAAGGGACCGGTACTGAGATTGTAAGGTTTTAATGAGCGACTGCGAATTTCATTAGTCCAGGTCTGCTCTGAACAATCATCATTTGAAAAGTCCAGCCAGTCGAATTTGAAATTAAGTCTCTTATGGATTCGTATCCATGGCCCATTCTCTGACTCCTCGATGGTGGTGCGAAAAGCATCGTGACGCTCTACTACCGCATCCAGAGCACGTAACGCATAATCTTTTTTAAATGGGCCCTTGATCTCAAATTCGGTAGCTAAATTGTATGCTGGAGTCTTCTGCAACTTACCAAGAAACCATAGTCGAAGCTGTGCGTTGGATAGCTGTAATCCTGATTCCAATTCGCTCCGTGGAATCTTTCGACTACCTTCTGTGATGCTGACCGGCTTAAGCTTCTCAATCTCCTTGACAAATAGGTCCAGAGTCGGTGCCTTGTACAAAGTGCTCAAAGGAACTTCAATTTTAACTTTGTCACGAATTCTGGACAATAACTGTGATGCCCATATTGAATCACCACCTGATTCAAAAAAACTCTTTTGTGGTTCTACAAAATTTAAACCCAAAAGATCTTTCCAAATGGAGCTGATAACTTCGGAGAGATCTATTTCTTCTCTTCTGTCCGATTTACTTACTGCTTTGGTTTTCCCTGCTGCTTTAATGCTGAATGGATCTGTTGTCTGGGGATTTACACCTATCCCAATACCGACACTAATCTTAGAAACCGGATTAATCCAGTACTTCTTTTTTTCAAATGGATAACAGGGTAATGATACTCTGTATCTGGATTCACCTTTGTAAAACGATGAAAAATCAATATCAATACCATGTTGCCATAATCTTCCCAGAGAATTAAGAAAATGAACAGAGTCATTCTGATGTTGACGGAAATGACGTACTGAGCTCAGAGCAAGAATGCTTTCACTGTGATCCTGGTGAACCGCTTTCCAACTCGCAAAACTGGAGCAGACAAAGGAAACCAGCGTATTTCCCGGTCCAACCTCCAGAAAAATCCGATATCCATCGTCAAACAATCTGGAGAGTCCATCCTGAAATCTTACAGTCTCTCTTAAATGCCTTCCCCAATAGGATTTATCAGAAAGATCAGAATCGTTAAAATAGGTTCCGCTGACATTGGAAACAAAAGGCAGAACTGGTTTGGAGAGGGTTATCCTGCTTAAAAGAGCATTGAAAGGATTTACTGCACCCTGCATCAGGTAAGAGTGAAATGCATGAGAAGTGTTTATCTTTTGATAATCAATATTATGATCTGCAAATTTTTTGCTAAGTTTTTCCAGTTGTTCGTCAGTACCTGAAACGACACATATAGACGGAGCGTTGATTACCGAGATTTCTGTACCGGAGTCCAGAAAAGAAGATAACTCTGCCGGGGAAAGTTTTACACTCAGCATCCCCCCTGAAGGCTGTTTCTGCATGACTCGCCCGCGCTCACATACCACAAATAAAGCATCATCCAGCGAAAAAACTTCTGCGATACAGGCTGCCACATATTCACCGATACTGTGACCGATCATAGCCTGAGGAGTGACTCCGTAAGTTTCCCATAGTTTAACAAGAGCATACTCGAAGGAAAAAAGAAGCGGCTGCGTTGTCTCAGTCTGTTTTAAACAATCTGAACCGGTTGCTGAATTGTAAAGAAGATCACAAAGATTTAGATGAATATGTTTACCGGCTATTTCCGAACATTGCTCAAATGCTTCCCTGAATGAACGCTCCATAAAAAAGAGGTCTGCTCCCATTTTGAGGTATTGGGACCCCTGGCCGGAAAACATGAAAACGATCTTTTGCGACTTAGATGTCTTCGGAAGCTCTACCGGCTCCGATTCATTTTTAAAAAGAGAACGTTTATTATCACCTGATTCAGAGATGAAAAAGGAACGGTAAGGAAAGTGTTGACGTCCCATCTGAAGAGTCATGGCTGTATCGGCCATGGAAACATCATGATCTCTGTTCAAAAATGATGACAGATTATCTGCCGCTGCAATAAGAGAATCTGAAGACTTTGCTGAAAATGGCAGAAAATGAACGGTTCTACAAGATTCTTCACTTTCATATTGAGGTGGCTGCTCCAGTACAATATGTACATTAGTTCCACCTACACCCAGACTGTTTACCCCAGCGTAACGCTTTTCAGACTGCTTTACATCCCAGTTTTTCAATTTGTCGTTAATGAAAAATGGTGTTTCTTCCAGTTTTAGCAAAGGATTTGGAACCTTAAAATTAATAGTGGGAGGAATCTGTTTGTGGTAAAGAGCCAGTGCGGTTTTTATCAGGCCCGCAATTCCTGCAGCAGCATCAAGATGCCCAATCGAGGCCTTTACTGCACCCAATGCACAGAAATTGGTTTTATTGGTAAAATGCTTAAAAGCTCTGGACAATGCAGCGATTTCGATTGGATCACCAATCTGAGTTCCAGTGCCATGCGTCTCGATATAAGAAACTTCAGAAGCGTTTATTCCCGCAGACTGTAATGCCTGCACTATCACCTCCGTCTGCCCATCTATTGCAGGAGCAGTAAAACCAGCCTTCACTGCTCCGTCGTTATTTACAGCCGATCCCCTGATGACCGCATAAATATGATCGTGGTCTTTGAGTGCCTCCTGAAGTCTTTTGAGCACCACCACCCCTGCTCCTTCACCGAATACCGTACCGTTTGCATCCTTGTCAAAGGGTCTGCATCTTCCATCTGGAGAACGTATATCACCATCAGCCAACAGATAACCGTTCCACCAGGGAATCTGAAGAAAAACACCCCCGGCAAGCGCCATGTCGCACTGATAAGTCAATAAGTTCTGACAAGCTACATGGACTGCAACCAGAGAGGAGGAACAGGCAGTCTGAATATCATAACTGGGTCCCCGGAGATTAAGCTTGTAAGAAAGCCTGGTAGTCAGAAAATCCTTATCATTTCCAAGAATAAGCTGAATTTCGTTGGAATTGGCGGCAATGGTGGGATTCGCCAGAATATTGTGAATAAGATAATGGTTCATCCCGCAACTGGCAAAGACTCCAACACTACAATCAAGCCTGGAAACATCATACCCACTATCCTCTATCGCCTTCCATCCACATTCCAGAAAAATCCGATGCTGTGGATCCATCAGACAGGCTTCCCGCGGACTGTAACCAAAAAATGATGCATCAAACATTTCTGCATCATTTATCCGCCCCCCACAAGGAACAAATTTACTATCGCTAAGCACAGCATCGGAAATTCCCGCAGCTCTAAGAGAATCTACAGAAAACCTTTCCACACAATCTATTCCTTTAACCAGATTGTTCCAGAACTGATTGATGTTGTCTGCTTTGGGAAAACGGGCGGAAATTCCGATGATAGCGATTCCATCAAAACTGTTCTCAACAGGAATATTTGTGCTTTCCAATTTATTTTTCCTTCTATTAATGATTGATAGGGATAAAAAGAGATTTTTGTATATCAGGCATACAATTTACGTGCCATCAGTACCATACCGTCTCATATAGACCAATGACAACTTTTGTCTGCATTTTTCCTGGTAATCAGGGGAAAAAACCTGTAAAAATTCCATTTTTAAGAAACTGTAAGCTGCTTAAGAATTCTATATAGCTTTTCTGGCCCGGAATCTGCCATATGCATCATTTTGCATTTCTACCCTTTTTGTTTGTGTGCTACTTTCTTTCTCAGACCCTTTCCTGCTAAGATGTTCTGCAAGTGAAAAAATCGTCGGATATTGAAAAAGCTCAACCAAAGTAACATCTTTCTTAAGAATCTGCCGAATCTTCTGGACAATATGGGGTAACAGTATCGAAGAACCACCCGCATCAAAAAAGTTCTGATGTAAATCGATACTTTCACGTCCCAGACTATCTGACCATATTCTGTAAATCACACTTTCAATATCATTGTTTACAGATGAATTAAGAGCGTCTGCTCTGTTGGCACCATCAGCACTATCATTTAAATATCGCATCTTGCGCATCGATAGAATCTGCTGATGCAAAACCTCACAACTGGAATAATACCGCGCAATCCTGTCCAGAATAGGACTTGCAATACTGAATCGTTCAGAAACTGGAACTGCCTCACTTTGCCGCCCCAAAATAAAAGTAGAATGCCTGCACGATTCATCAGGATTAAAACGTACCCGTTTAAGCACCTCGCAAGGAACCTGATATGATAAAAAAGTATCCTCAACATTCTCATACATTGACAAAGTATTATTAAAAAACAATTGAATCGGCTGGTTTCTGGCAGTCTTGCGTAACTCTATTCTGACCTGGTTACATCCGAGATCTTCTGCATGCCCACCAATAAAAGAGAGACAATGATACTCTACTCCCCGTCCCAACGATCGACAACTCAGAAAAAAAGAATCTACCAGATAGATATCCTCTGCCCTGTGCCCCTTAATCACTCCTACCAAACCATAATCCCCAAACCGATCTGATACTTCCACAACAAAAAATTCATGACATTTAAGACTGTCCTGAACCTGATTTTCACTCAATCCGGCCGAGCCTGTTGTAAACTGATTCGTTCTAAATGAAAGCTGCGAAATCCTTGTTATATCTTTTTCAACAGCCCCCCTGATAGTAATCTGCAAATTTAACCCATTGATAAACTCGGCAAATGAAGAGCTCTGATTGCGAAAATCGGTTCGGAACTTCTCTATCCGGTAATTCTCAATTCTGGACCGGTCTTCTTCTGTTACTTTCAGAGTATCAAATGCCCAGAAATTTTGAATATATCTGTTTCTCTCACCCAATGACTCCGGAAGTTGAATAACGGTAATATCGGGACAATTGGCACTAACCTCAGCACACTCTGCAGGGTTATCGTCTATGAAAACCATCCCGGCAGATGTCAGATTCGCCTCTTTACATATCTCTGAAATATTCTGTGATTTAGACTTCCAATTGATACGGAAGAAAGAAATATCGGAGAGCTTCAGAATCATATCCGGATGCTTCTGAAAGACTGTAAACACGTCTTCAGGGTTGTTCTTGCTGCACAAGCAAAGCACAATACCAGATTCTTTACAAATTTTTAAAAATTGCTGAAACCACCGGATCTCTTCAGGTATCTTTATCTGAGATATCGGATCCTCGCCGGCAACACCTGCCCAAAGCGTATTGTCACAATCCAATACTATCGCCTTGCAAGGCGGTTTCTCAAATCCGTAAACGGTACGGACAATGACCATGCCCAGAAACTCATAAAAATATTCGGTGTAAGGTACCTGACCTACCAGACCAACAGAAGATTCATAACCAATACTGGAATCAAATGAATTCATCAGCTTATCGGAACAGATACAATAAATCTGTTTCGCCTTATCAAGCTGTGATATCATTGACTTCTCTATCTCCTTCAAACCTGCGCAGAGTTTCGGATTCTGTTTTACTGCCGAAGATTGCGGACAGAAAATAATAATAAAGCGATTGGACCGCTCTACCGTTGTCTGAAGAGCCCTGATCAAATCTGATGCTCTGGTTCTAATGTACTCCAGATCAATCTCAGATTCCGACTCACTCTGAAAAGCCAGATCTTCCAGCCGCAAAGTAATAATGGTATACCCATCCTGTCGGACTTCATTCTTTGAATATTCCTGTAAAAACTGCTCAATTTGAAGGTAAGGAGAAAAATCGCAGCTAATATCGACACCGGTTATACTCTGCCAGAACTGAAATGATTCCTGAAGCATATTTGCAGTAAATGTGGAAGCAACTGTTAAATGCCACCCTTTCTTTTCATTATTTGCAATTCTGTTGAATTTTCGAAAAAGATCAGAAACAGATCTGTCGCAAGAGAGAAGCACTTCACTGAGTATGCCCTGGTAAACAGAGATAAATTCCTCTGCTGTTTTCCCTGAAAAAAGATCAGAATCGTATTTCAAAATTCCTCTGATACCATCATTTTCCAGTTCAATAAGTTCTAAAGTCAAGTCAAACTGCCCCTCCTGCTGGTTAAGAGGGTAAGATTTGATCGGCATTCCACAGAAGCTCAATTCTGCTGATTCATTGTCATCCGAATAAACCAGACTGGTCGCAAGCCCAAGCTTTCTGTTTGAAAGCATATTAAAAATTGCTGAAAAAAGAACTGGTTCATTCGATTTCCTCTCAACAGATATATTTTTAACCAGTAATGAAAAAGGATAGTTTTGATTGTCAAGAAGACCGCATACATCTTTGTGAGTTGATTTAAAATGATCTCTCAACAGCATATCTTCATGACATCTTGAGAAAACCGGAAGAGGGTTGATGAAATAGCCTATGGTCTCCAGAAATTTTCGATCACTTCTGCAAGATGAAAGAACTCCTATGGTCGAATTCAGTGATCCTGAGTACATCATATAGAACAATTGAAAACAACCCAGATAAATGGAAAACGGGGTGACTGATAACTGGGCTGCCAAAGATGTAAAAAGCTGCTGCTTATCTTTATCTATGCGAAAATAAACAGTCTTCCCTTTGTTACTTCTGATTTCTTTACGATTAAAATCGGTGGGCAAAGACCTCCCTCTGTCACCACTGGATCTGGATTTCCAGTAATCAAGTAATGTGTGCTGATGTTTCTGAAGATAATCATTCTGATATATTATAAAATCGGTGTAGGCAGCCGATCCGGCAGAAGAAACATGGCTTTTACAATAGTGTTCATGGAAATTTTCCAGAAATATTCCTATAGACTGAGCATCACAGATAATATGGTGAAAAAGAAAAATCAGTATGTGCTCTGAGCTGCTGCGAGAGAAAAGTGCAGTACGCAATGCCGGTGCCTCTGTAAGCTTAAAAGGAGTATTGTAAAAGTTTTGTATCTCCTCTTTTATCTGATTATCGGTTAACCCGGTAACATCGTAGAGCAAAAAATCGTGCATTTGTTTTGCCGGAATAAACTGGCAGGGGACCGATTCCGATTCATCGGAAAGAAAATCGAATGTCGCACGCAACTGATCATGACATGCGGTAACAGATGCAAGAGTTTGATGAATACGCAAAGGATCTATCTGACAAAAGATCCGCATGGGAACAGCCACATTGTATGAGCTGGATTCAGGGGCCATAAGATAGGAAAACCAAAGTGACTGCTGATTAAAGGACAGAGGACTGATAAGGACATCTGTCCCCTCATATTGCTTTAATGAATTCACCAGCAGATATTTGTATTCTTTCAGAAACCTCTGAAAGGGTTCAGGAATGCTCACAGATGAGCGATAATAGATCTGATCCTGTTTCAGGCACAGGTATATCCTGTATTTACCAAGAAAATTAACAAGTGAAGAGATATTCATAGTTTGCCAGGTACCTCTGTATCGGATGATGACGATGTATCCGGATTCTTTGAAGTCCGGTTTTCAAGTTGATGCCTCAGATTCTCTGCTATTTGATATGGTGTAGCACCACCTAACATCGCAGAGATCGGAATTTCGATGTTGAAAGCTTCTTTAAAGGCATTTTGAACATCAAGTGCACCCACAGAATCCAAGCCAGCATCGATAAGCGGAATGTTTTCATCTATAAGAGCGGAATCGGTTTTTAAAGAAACTGAAATAGCATCATAGAGAAACTTACGATAATCAGACGGGACCGAACCAGATCCGGATTGATCTGAAAAAGATTTAGATGAGAGTTCTTCAGGATAGTCAGAGTCCTGAGAATCTTTCAGGACTCCGCTGGCAGCAAACAACTGACGAACAAGACAATGATGAGGGCACTTCAGCATCTCTTTCCATTTTTTCACCAAAGAATGAAGAACACTCTCCTGAAGAAATCCATCCTTTGCTAATCTGCTCGGTATCCCTCCACCCTCTGAGTTCAAAAATGGAGAATCTCCGATTAACTGGCTGTGCGCTGTAAAAATATCAAGATCAATCTGGCTGAAACCTGCCTGCTTTAAAAGATCGGGCAGACGTCGTCCAATACATGGATCCCCTCCATCCTCAATCCTGGACTCTCTGTACGCTTTGTATAAATCTTTAAGTTCCTCAATATGAGGAAAAGTAGATAAATGATATTCAAAATCGTTATCTATGACTATGATGCGACCTTCAGGTTTTAAGACAGAACGAATCTTGTTGAGCACCAGAAGTGGATCAGGGACATGCTCCAGAACTAAACGGAGTATGGCAATATCGAATTTCTCAGACTGAGAATCAAACTGCTCTATCGATGAATTAATTATCTGCACAACAGAGCGGTTGTTTTGAAGTCTGCCAATGGCAGCCTGCACCAGAAGAGGGTCCTGTTCTACTCCGGTGAATTTTGACAGGGGATATTCCAGTGAAAGCTTATGGATAAGATGGCCTGTGCCACAGCCAAGATCGATAATATGCAAATGGTTTCCCATATTGAATTTTTCATAATAAATGCGCTCCTTTTCCCAGAAAAGATCAATCTGGGAATCAAGACGCTTCATTTCTGCTTTAATGCCGGTGGAAAAAGTGCTCAATTGGTAAGATCCGCTGCTTATCATATTGATAACTCTTTCTATGGTAAATGAAAAAGTGTGCACAATTCTTTGTCAGATTAATGCAAAAACAAAGCTTGTGCCATACGGCATTGTGACACTGAAAAGTGGAACAGATGGCTGATAGTGAAGTGCCCTTGTGGTTATCCTTAAAATCAATGTGGCTGCAGGCGGTAGGGTTGATACGTTTATCCCCCCCCGGTGAAAAATCCTGAAGTAAACCTGTGCAGGTTTTTATCACGATTCTATAATCCGGTCTTGAATTCGGAGGCGGTAAATGCGCTTTACAATTACAAGCAGAATTGTCTCAGTCTCAGTGACAAATTTAATTATAGGATGTTCACATTGTTTCATTGGTACAGAATGATTTTCCGCAGCGGTTATTCAAAAAGAGTGCACCCATTCTGCCCGGCTCCAGATAAACGTCATCATTGTATTCAACAAACAGATCAAGCAGGATTCAACATCAGTGTGTCAGGATTGACATTGTAACTGTCTGTTTCCTTATCATTAGAGTATAGAATTGGTCTCTTGACCCGATGATACCTTTAAGACATCAAAAATCGGCAATAAATCCATCTCCGTCTCTTATCACCCAACATAACTGAAAATTATGCTTATTTTTTCAGTATATTAGTTATAGACTGTATGATATTTATAATCCTGCATACCGGGATTAGCATGGACTAAGAGGGCTGAGTCTAAATTCAAAAATAACCGGAAATCAGATCTTTAACTCCAGACTTTCTGGTTTTTTCGATATTTCCTTATTTAGGCTTATTAAAGGGAATAAAAAAATACACGAAACAATTGTATCGAAGAAATAAAGGGGAAAAAATGGCTCTCAAAATTACCTTATCTTTTGTGGTCAGTTTAATTGTTTCAAGCATACTCTCGCCGGTCTTTGCACTTAATGGAGCTTTCATCGGTTCCGGTAATTCTCTGCATAAACCAACTTCTGCACCAAGGATTTTTTCAGACACCCTGACCATCAGATACGATAGTGAAAGAAAAACACCAGTTTTCATTTCCGGTCAAATCGACGAGTTTTCTTCCGGTTCACAGAATTTAAAAAAAATGAGCGTTTCTGCGCAGAAACGGGCTAAATGTCAATCGTTTCTATTAAAAATAGGCCCTACACTAAGAATAGCAAATCCGGAGAAAGAATTTGTAGTGACCGATATTAACGAGGTAAAAACCCGCACTTCCGAAATCTCCCATTACAAAGTCAGACAGAGATTTCGTGGCATTACAGTTTTGGGAGCTGAGGCCACTGTTCATCTTAAAGGAGATCGCGCTGAATTTCTCGGTCGCACCATCGCTACCCCCGACCTGGACATAGTCCCATCACTAAGCGCAAAACAGGCTATCGATTGCGCTCTTAATGATCTTCTCAGCAACAAAATAAAAGTGCAGAGATTCAGCCCTGAGGAGCAGGAGATCCTTAAATACAATGAACCATCTGTACAACTTATCATATATCCTTTTCTGGAAAGCGATTCTGCAGCACGCCTGGCTTATCAGGTCCTTGTGCGTCCAAATATGCTCCACTGGTGGGAATACATCGTGGATGCTCATACCGGGGAAATCCTTTTTAAACAAAACCGTATCTGCAATGCAGGTGACACAACGGTTATTGCCAAAGACCTTAACGACAGTATGCGGGTAATCCATACCTATCTTAGCGATAAACACTATCTTATCGATGCTTCGCGATCGATGTTCGATCCCGGGAAATCCCAGATACCCAACAAATTGACTGGAGCAATCGTTACTTACGATTATAATAACAGATATCCATCCTTTTCCTCCTATAATCTTATCACTTCAACACAAAGTGGCTGGGATCCCAAGGCAGTATCCGCGCACTATAACGCCTCGGTCGCATACGAGTATTACCTTAATACACATGGCCGTAACTCAATTGATGGTCTTGGTGGTACGATCAGATCGTTTATCAACGTAGCCGACCAGTCCGGAGGACCATTGGACAATGCGTACTGGAACGGTATAGGGATGTATTATGGTAACGGAAGTCAGGTTTTTACTTCGCTTGTAAAAGCACTTGACGTTGCTGGTCACGAGTTGACCCATGGTGTAATTGAAGCAACTGCAGGGCTTCGCTACATAGGTCAGTCCGGTGCACTCAACGAAGCGCTGGCGGATATTTTCGGCTGTATGATAGATCGCGCCAACTGGACGATAGGAGAGACAGTCGTAAATTCCCGATTGTACCCTTCCAATGCACTCAGGAACCTTGCAGATCCGCATAACGGGGCGAGCAGGGACAAACAGGGTTGGCAACCCAGAAACATGTCGGAGTATAAGAAATTACCTAATACTACTGCAGGTGACAATGGTGGTGTTCACATCAACAGCAGTATTCCAGGTCATGCCTATTATCTTTTTGCATCAGTGGTGGGGAAGGAAAAAGCGGAGCATGTTTTTTACCGCACCCTCACCACCTATCTAAGCGCTTCATCGCAATTTGTCGATCTGCGCACAGGCGCCAGACTGGCCTGTGAAGATTTACATGGCAAAGAATCGCCGGAAATGGCTGCGCTTATTGCCGCATTCGACAGTGTCGGTATTCTGGATAACACCGAACCATTTAAGCCAGTAGCTGATCTTCCGGTCAACCCTGGGAAAGAATGTGTTCTGCTTACCGCTGCACCAGTTGCCAGAGATGGAACTACTCTTTATATCGCAGACAGTTCATTCGGGTCGCTGAAAAGCATTTCAAAGCGGCCGGTAAGTTTCCGACCCTCGGTTTCCGATGATGGAAGCAAAGTACTTTTTGTAAGTGACAAAAAACTTGTTGCACTCACCCTTAGCAACGATACTGTTACTGAAACTATAATTGACACTTCCAGAATATGGGCTCTGTGTGCCATTTCCCGTGATGGAAGGCACTATGCGGCGGTGCGGGAAAAGAACGATACCTCTATTTACATTGGCAGCATGAGCGATGGTTCGGTGCGCAGATATAATCTCAATGGTCCTTCAAGCGATCAGGCAGCCACTGGTGCGGTCAATTCCACGGCTCTGGAATGGAATCTGACAGACGATGAAGTTATTTATGACGTGTTCAATTCGCTGGCGGGTCAGGGCTTTACTGGCTTGCAATTTTGGGATATAGGCTTTCTTCGAGCCTGGGATACGGATCAGGATACTTTCGGTGATGGCTCGATAAGCAAACTGTTCAACAATCTTGGTGATGGTCTCAGTGTCGGCAATCCTACCTATTCCAAAAATTCTCCCAATATTATCGCATATGAACTGGTAGATAATTTAACACGTACTGTTACGGTTATGATCATGAATATGGAAAACCGCAAAACAGTAACTGTAGCCTCTACAGCATATCCAGGATATCCAAGCTTTTCCAGGCTGGATAACAAAATCGCATTCTCTACAATCAGCGGCAGAGATACTGTCGTTTCGGTTGTAAAACTTAAAGATGACAAACAGACTCCAGATGGCCAGCCCTCCATTGCTATAAGTAAAATGAAATGGCCGATTTACTTTGCAACAGGAGTCAGAAATTTCGATCCAACCCGAACACCAAGGGAGATTGCAAAGCGGTCTGTCAAACCCAACCTGAAAGTCTTTCCGTGCAATGGCGGTCTGAAAGCAACCATAATTGGTGCTGCGCAAAGCCAGGTGCGCATAAGTGTCATTCGCGCTGATGGAAAAATCATTCACCAAAAGAAGATAAAGATCTCCGGGGAAAGTGTTCCCTACGTATGGAACAGAAAAAGTGGTGGTGGCAGGGGTATTTATCTTATCAGAATGGAAACCCCGCAAGGCCCAGTGGTAAAAAAAATAGCTTTATTCTGATTTGAATCAGACCATTATTGGCGATTAAACGACGGCTTTTTTTCGGAAAGCCGCAATATGTTTTGTGTCCAGTCTGCTACACTCTACAGTTTTTGTGTCCGATATAATTGCTTTTGTTGGACACAAAACCGTTTGTGTATGGCAGATTGGACACAAAATTCACATTATTTCTCTGCCTTCAGCTGCATTGAGTAATGCTTTAAAGGCATAGATTGCAGGCTGACGACCGCTTGCTTCCCGAAGTGGAAAAAGAATCCCAGCCTCCCTTATCTGCCGCAACATAGGCATTGCAGTCTGCTTTGGAATCTTTGTGCGATTCACAAAATCACTTGTTTGAAAAATCGGCCTGTCGAACAAACCATCCAAAGCTTGAATTGAATACTGGGAACGGGTAATATTGCGAATTTGTTCCTTCATTTCCTGATATAGAGTATGTATTTTGCGAACACGGGATGTGTTTACTATTGCTTGCTGCTCAACAGCATGTAAGAAAAAGCTAAGCCAAGTGTTCCAATCTTTATTCTGTGAAATATATCGCAGGGTCTGATAATATTCATCACGATGCTCCTCAAGGTATTCGCTAAGATAAAACATAGGTGAAGAGATACATTTTTTCTGGAATAGGAATAGTGGAATAAGAAGACGACCTATTCTTCCATTACCATCTTTAAAAGGGTGAATCAATTCAAATTGAGCATGCATAACACCTGCTTGTAACAGCGGATCGATATCATCTCCTTTGACGTATGCTTCCCATTGTTCCAAGTAATTCATAAGTTGAAGAGGTGGTGGTGGAACAAAGGTCGCCTGTTCAATTGTTGATCCATAGGAGCCAATCCAGTTTTGATCTTTACGGAATTCTCCAGGTGATTTTTCCTGACCACGAACCGAG
This sequence comes from uncultured Fibrobacter sp., assembly GCA_964411655.1. Taxonomy (GTDB): domain Bacteria; phylum Fibrobacterota; class Chitinivibrionia; order Chitinivibrionales; family Chitinispirillaceae; genus JAAYPC01. Next base: position 11,850 of record CAYPMS010000002.1, on the reverse strand, counting down.
TTTAGCAGTATTTTGTGCATTTCACGAATAAGGCCGAGAGAAATGGATCTACTAATCAGATGCTCTTTTGCGATCATGAGTGCAGATCTGTAATTAACTATTTCCTTAATGTCTTTCTGCTTCTCAGAACCAACTTCAAGACCAGCTTCGTGTTCAAGCACTTCATCGAGAGTAGCCTGAGTACCTTCAATTTTAGATGAGAGGACCGCTTCCTGAGTAGTAAGTGGTGAAAGCATCACTTGTGGATTAACTATGCCCTGTAAAAGACCATCATAGCGGGCAATTGTGGCATTAGCTTTTCCTACAAAACCTACTAGTCTACTATAATCAAGACTTTTTAAAGGCAAAGTGTCTGGAATGTATGGGTTCATATACAAGCACTATATACTTTATAATTTAGTCAGTGTCGTTTTTAATCTTGAATAACCAAAAATGTAAAATAATTAACAGCTTCAATCTGTATACCCTCTCAATACTGAAATTATACCTCTCCAGAAAAATGTTTTGTGTCCAGTCTGCTACACTCTACAGTTTTTGTGTCCGATATAATTGCTTTTGTTGGACACAAAACCGTTTGTGTATGGCAGATTGGACACAAAATTCACATTATTTCTCTGCCTTCAGCCCGTCTCAATTGCTACCAAACAGAAATCGCCCTCCCATCAGGCCCCCAATACATGCCCGTTTTTTTGGCAGCCTACATTTTTTCGGCCTGACAGTTTCAAAAATATTGTTAGACTGTTCTTTATCGGAAAAAAGATTATCATGTACTTTTTCTGCCAATTTACAAAAAGTAATCAGTGGAATCCGGGACTAAATAGGCTTGGCAGGTTGGATTTGAGGGAGGCCGCACTCTGCAGTGCTCTCTGTAGAGTGCAGCCTTTAATCCGTTACTGCGCAGGACAGGAGTTTGAGGACCGGCATCAGGTTGACGGTTTCAGCTAATTTGGGAATCAGCCTTTTTTCTGATCCATAAACTCCAGGACGATACGCAGAATCCTTCTGATCGGTTCTGCTGCACCCCAGAGAAGCTGATCACCAACGGTAAAGGCAGCCAGATACTTTGGCCCGAGATTCATTTTATGCAATCGGCCTACCGGTACAGATAAAGTACCGGAAACCGCTGCGGGGGTCAGTCCTTTAAGGGTCTCTTCTTTTGTATTTGGAATGACCTTTACCCATTCATGGTCCGAAGCGATCATGGCAGTAATTTCATCGATAGGCAAATCCTTGGTCAGTTTTATAGTTAAACCCTGACTGTGGCATCGCATGGAGCCCACCCGCACACATATTCCATCGACAGGTATGGGTTGCTTTGTGCCCAATATTTTATTGGTCTCTGCATAACCTTTCCATTCTTCTCTGGTCTGCCCGTTTTCCACGGGTTTATCGATCCATGGTATCAAGCTGGCAGCCAAAGGTGCACCGAAATTGGAAGTGGGAATCTGAGATCCTCTGAGCTCCGAGGTGACCAGCTTATCCAAGTCAAGAGCGGTCGAAGAGGGCGAATTCAGGGTTTTTTCGACTGCTTTAGAGATATGGCTCATCTGGGAGATCAGTTCAATCATGTTTTTGGCACCGGCACCTGATGCAGCCTGATAGGTCATGGATGAAACCCACTCCACCAGATTTCTTCTGAAAAGCCCTGCAAGTCCCATCAGCATAAGACTGACAGTGCAATTACCACCTATAAAATCCTTGACTCCAGACTGTAATCCTTTCTGGATCAGATCATTATTAACCGGGTCCAGCACAATGATACTGGATTCCTGCATTCTTAAAGTTGATGCTGCATCGATCCAGTAGCCCTTAAAGCCGTAATTGCGTAATTTGCCATAGATCTCTGTTGTGTAATCACCTCCCTGGCAGGACACTATAATGTCCAGTGATGAGAGTTCCTGCAGATTTGATGCATCTTTAAGCGGGGGAATATCAAAACCCAGTGATGGTCCCTTTTCTCCGATCTGCGAAGTTGAAAAGAAAACCGGTTCAAACCCTTTGAAATCACCCTCCGCCAGCATCCGCTCCATAAGTACAGAACCGACCATTCCACGCCAGCCGACAAACCCAACTCTAATCATAGAAATCCTCTCTACAGAAACTACTGTGGGTTGAAAAAATCAGTTAAAAATAATTCAGAGCATTATAAAAATGAAATCGTATGTGAGACTTTCAGGCTTCGGAGATTTGCAGTCCAATATTAATTTCACTTGTTGGAATATCAGCAATATTTCTGGTAAGAAACAAAGTACATGCCGTTTTCCAAGGCCGGTATCTATTCCCTCATAGAAACCGGTGGGGATAAAATTTCCATTAATACGATGGCTTTTCGAAGCTCATGGCTTGAAAACACAGAAGCAGTTTCTTCGTGTGGGGAAAAGGTATCGATGGATTTTTTCTGGCTGGGAGTTTTTTCTCTGATAACTGCCTTTGATACCTGTTCCGGAGATGATTGTACCGGTTTTTGTGGTTTTGGTTTTTCTTCAGATGGTTGAGACTCAACGGTTTCAAGCTTCTCTTCTGCCATTTCGCTGAAAATATTCTCCAGGGTTCTTTTTAAATCTTCCACTGGATTAGCAGGTGAAGCAGGATGGCTCTCCTGGGGATGATACGGCTCCTCCCCGGAAGGAGGGGCCGGTTGTTGCTGTTTTTTTTGGCTGGCGGAAATAGAAGAGAGTATCCAGATTATAAAAAAGATAATCGGAATCAGAATCTCCATCAGATTTTCCATTTTCGGTTCCTGTCTCTATTAACCGTTAATTTCGGAGTCTTTATCTTTTTCTTTTGGAGGCTGACTAATAGACTCTCTCATCTGAGTGTCAGCATTGATATTTTTTATTTTGTAATAATCCATGATTCCCAGTTGTCCTTTTCTGAAGGCTTCTGCCATAGCCAGCGGCACTTCAGCTTCAGATTGAACCACTTTTGCCCGCATCTCCTGAACTTTTGCTTTCATCTCCTGCTCTGCAGCTATAGCCATTGCACGTCTTTCTTCGGCTTTTGCCTGAGCAATCTTCTTGTCTGCTTCGGCGCGGTCGGTTTCCAGTTCGGCACCAATATTTTTCCCTACATCCACATCGGCGATATCTATAGAGAGTATTTCAAAAGCAGTTCCGGCATCAAGCCCCTTCTCCAGAACTCTTTTAGATATAGAATCAGGATTCTCAAGCACCTGCTTGTGGCTGACAGCAGAACCAATTGTAGTTACAATTCCTTCCCCAACGCGTGCAAGAACCGTTTCTTCACCAGCACCACCTACAAGGCGTTCGATATTTGCTCTTACTGTGACTCTGGTTATCGCCATCAGTTGAATTCCGTCTTTTGCTACAGCTGCGACTCTGGGAGTTTCGATCACCTTGGGATTAACGCTCATCTGTACAGCTTCCAGCACATTTCTTCCTGCCAGATCTATGGCAGCGGCACGTTTAAAAGAGAGTGGAATATTGGCTTTGTCTGCAGCGATCAGAGCCTGAATAACTCTTAAAACATTTCCACCGGCAAGGTAATGAGACTCTAGTGCATCGGTAGTAATATCAAGTCCAGCTTTGACTGCGGTTATCTTGGATTCAACGATAAGCTTTGGCGGGACTCTTCTGAAACGCATGAAAACGATATTAAGAAGCCCTACCCGAGTTCCCGAAAACAAAGCCTGCATCCATAAGCTTATGGCGGACCCTATAAATAAAACAAGTATAAATAGAGCTATTCCCAGAACCAAAACCAGCAGAAATAGAAGGCTCATGATTAATTCCTTTCGATAGATGAATTACCTGCTTTTACTACGATACGGTTCCCATTGACAGCAGTAACAATGATGACGGTGCCTTTGCTAATATACTCTCCGTTACTTACTACATCATATCGCTTTCCATTTATACTTGCAGTACCAGAAGGGCGCAGGTCAGTAGTTGCCTTCCCCTCTGATCCTAAAAGTTGCTGATAGCCGGGAAGAAAAACCGTCGCACCTTCTTCACTTTTAAGCGCGGCTTTAAGAGTCGCCGGAGATGCTGCCAGTGCCTTTATACCGATCCATATAAAGACCGGAACCAATATCATATCAGCAATAAGAAAAATCATCCCTGCAGTGGACGAAATAGTGGTAAAAACCAGAAAAAGTGAGTATCCAAACAGTCCCAGTGCAGCAATAGTCAATAGCCCTGCAGAAGGCAGGATCATCTCTGCAATAATAACCACTATTCCCAATAACTGTAAAATCACAGGCCACAGAAGATTGTTAATCATGTGCTGACTCTTCTGGTTACAACAATCCGGTTACCGTTTATTTCGCTTACTACCACTTCAGAATCCTTTTCGATAAATTCCCCTTCAGCAACGACATCCACAATCTCATCGTTAAAGCGTGCCTTACCTGCAGGATGCAGTGCGGAAATGACTACTCCTGTCTGACCTATTAACAGCCGCTTTTCATTTCCAGAATCGACCCTGGCATCTGCTAATGTTTCCTGAAGATAAGGACCCTGTACGACTTTCCCTATGCTGGGGAAAAAATATCGAAAGAAAATTATTATCAGGACCATCGACCCTAGAAAGCTGGCAATTACCATCAGCAGATTATTAACCAGAATTTTTGCCTGCCAGGGGAATTGTGGTTTAGGAATGACAAAGTCCTGAAATGAGAGAACCATTCCCACAAGCATAGCCAGGATTCCGGCAATACCTAATACACCAAATCCCGGAGTTACAAAGAGTTCTATCGCCAGTAAAACAGCCCCTATTGCCAGTAAAAGGAATTCGGTGTAGTCGGCCAGTCCCACCATGTACTGCCCCAAGAAAACGGCTGCCAGACAGATAATACCAATGATACCAGGAGCGCCAAATCCCGGTGTGCGTAATTCAATGTAAAGAGCAGCAAAACCAATCGCCATCAGAATTGGTGCTATTGTGCCAATAATACTGGCCACTTTTTCGGACCAGTTGGGTTGAATCCTGATGATTTTAGCATCCTTATAGCCTAGTCTGGAAATCATTTCATCGAAACTGGAAACACTCATTGAAGAGAATCCCAGTCTTTGTGCTTCAACGTCGTCCATTGTCAATAATTCGGTACTGCTGACGATGTTTTTAGTCGAAATTATCTTTTTTTTCTCTGCGGGACTGAGTTCAGAAAGTCCAATGGAATCCAGAAAGAGGGTAGTATCACTGAATTTGACTTCATAGACCGAAATTTCTTTGGTTACCATAGCTTCTGTGAGTATTTCCGGATAACCGTTTCTTTTGGCCAGTGTACGGAATTTAGCTCTTATAGGGGATTGGAACTTTTCCCCAAGCATCTCCGGCCCACCATCACTGGAGTAGGTTAATGGGGCGACATCCCCGATAGTGGTACCATGTCTCATGATCAGCTTTTTTCCGGCTAAAGCAACCAGAGCACCTGCCGAGATTGCCTTTGTTTTCACATAGGAGAAAACGGTATCTGGAAAATTCAGCAGAGTGTCTACGATTTGAAATGCTGCATCCACCTGACCGCCATAGGTGTCGATCTCCAGAATTATCAGTTTATTGGGATATTCTTTGCTGCTTTGAAGGGCTCTGTTGATAAATGCGGCCATTGCAGGATCAACCGTACCGGTGACTGGAACAACCACAATGGCAGGAGTGTTGCTCTGAGCGACACTGCCGCTATCCGATGCGGCAATGCAAATTGCAAATGAGATAATCATCAGCCAGACTGATTTGATCATTCCTGGAATGCACCTCGATAACGGGTCAGAAAGATATAGGAATTTTGCAGTTATAATATTAAAATATTGTTCCCGGCAGCTTTTCATGTCAAATTTGGGGTAAGACCTGCTTTTTACCTCACTGCAGGATGAAGCTATTTTGATACTCCAGAAGACAGACGGTTAGAAAACATGATAAAAATCAGCAGCAACAAATAAAACAAATAAAACAGAAGAAGAGAGAAGCGATGTACCGTGCGCAAGTAGGATATCCAAATGTGTTGGCAATGGTTATGGCAGGGGGTGAAGGTTCCAGACTTCATCCGTTGACACAGGAAAGAGCAAAACCTTCAGTATATTTTGGAGGTAAATATAGAATTATCGATTTTGTGCTTAACAATTTCATCAATTCCGGCATTTTTAAGATTAAAGTGTTAACGCAGTTCAAGTCTGATTCTCTGATTAAGCATCTGACAACCGGATGGAATCTGAATCGGATGCTGGGTCATTACATCGACCCGGTTCCTGCACAAATGAGAACCGGCAAAAAATGGTATCAGGGTACTGCTGATGCAATATTCCAAAACATAAACCTCATAGAAGATGAAAACCCCGATTATGTGGCAGTTTTCGGGGCGGATCACATCTACAAGATGGATATCTCCCAGATGTTAGATTACCATCGGCAGACTGGTGCTGTTGCCACAGTTGCTGCCATTCCCCGTCCAATCAGTGAAGCCAGTTCATTTGGGGTCATTGAGGTTGATCCAAGCGGAAGAATGATAGGGTTCGAAGAAAAGCCCAGGAACCCAAAGCCAATACCTGGAGATCCTTCCAAAGCCCTGGTATCTATGGGTAACTATATCTTTAACCGAAAATTTTTGGTTCGGGAGCTTTTCCATGATGCCGGTGTGGCAGCTTCATCTCACGATTTTGGAAGAGATGTTATCCCTACGATCTATAATGATTATCCAATATATGTTTATGATTTCTCAAATAACCGAATTCCGGGTGAAACTCCAGAACAAAGTCTTTACTGGGAAGATGTCGGGACTCTGGATGCTTATTATGCTGCTAATATGGCTCTCAGGGATGTACTTCCGGAGATTAACCTCTATAATGATCACTGGCCTATCAGAACCGCACCTGCGCAATCTCCTCCTGCAAAGTTTGTTTTCTCAGGAGAAGGAAATGAAAAGCGCAGGGGTGAAGCGCTGGATTCCATTGTATCTGGAGGGTGCATCATAAGCGGCGGAAAGGTAATTCGCTCGGTTTTATCCAGAGGCGTACGTGTACATAGCTTTGCAGTGGTTGAAGACTCAATACTATTTCCTGATGTGGAGATTAGCGAGAAAGCACAGATTCGAAGGGCTATTATCGATCGGGGTATAAGAGTGGCACCCGGCGAGAGGATAGGCTTCGATCTGGAAGAGGACAGAAAACGTTTTTTTGTGAGTGAAAGCGGAATAGTAGTCCTGGGGCAGGCATCAAGAAATCTGTTTATTCCCTGATTGGTGATAAAAAACAGCCGGTTTTAATTGTCTTCAGAGATGTATAATTATAGTAGATGCAGACACAAGATATAAAATAGTGGCGATAGGTAACTGCAGTTATGTATCTTGTAAAAATAAAAGCATCGAAAATAATTAAAACGGTTAAATATGCTGAGCAAAACAGAAGAACTTTATTTCAGGGATATAACCAGATACCGGGTTCTTACAGATTTGGAAGAAAGAGATCTGGTTAAACGTGTTCAGCGCAATGAGGATGGGGCTATTAACACCCTCATTACCTCCAATTTAAGGTTTGTGGTAAGTGTCGCCAGACGCTATCGTGGAAGAGGGTTAAGTTACCTTGAATTAATAAATGAGGGAAACGTGGGCCTTTTAAAGGCTGCCCGACGTTTTGACCTCAATATGAACGTTAAATTTATCTCCTATGCTGTATGGTGGATAAGACAGTCGATTCAGAAAGCGCTTTTTGAACAGGCAGGTACTGTACGGATTCCACCTAATAAAATCGCACTGATAAACCGTTTCAAACAGGCTCTGGAGCAGAATAAGGGGGATTTCGATAAGACCCTGGAGATGGAGGAATTTAAATCTTACGCCATCGAAATAATCGAGATTCTGGAAAAGCTAAAGGGTGTTTCTCTGGATGCACCCATCTGTAATAGCTCCGATGAGGATTCCGGAAAAACTCTTCAGGACATGTTGGGTCAGGAGCCCGATCATGATGGAGAATCTGAGCGCCTGGAATTACATAAAGTGCTGGATAGCGTTCTTCAGAATGTTACCAGCAGGGAAGAACGGATACTTCGCATGTACTACGGTATCAATTTTTCCCGCCAATTCACTCTTGAGGAGATCGGTCGGGAACTCAAGCTCACGCGCGAACGGGTACGGTTGATTCGGGACCGTTCTTTAAGAAAACTTTACCAGAACCCTGCCTCCAGGGCTAAGCTTAGCGAATATTTTAATCACTCCGGAGTCTGATAAAACTGTTACTTTTCAGTATGATGTTTTATGGAATCGAAGTTTTTAAAGTTTTTTTTGAAACATCTTCGGGTCCGGTTTTTATTTCTGAGGAATTTGGTTTATCGATTTCCTTACCGATAGTGTGACCTTTTTTCCTGTTATTTTTTACTCATCACTATTCTCTTTTTTGATCGGATGCTTTAGTCTCCATATTTCTGCATATTTGTTGATCCAGATCCTGGCTGTCATCTCAAAGTCGATATCGGTGCCCAAAAGATTGCATAGATATGTACGGTATCTATAAATTTCGATGATTTGAAGAATGTTATCCACAAAACCTCCTCCAAACATGCTCATTATTTATATCGGGAATAGGAAGTAAAGTATTAGGTTTTTTTCGATTGTTTTTTTGGAGGAAAAAGCAGGTTCCGTTTTTTAATCGGATCTGCTTTTTTTAAGAGAGATGAAACAATTGACTTTTTACAGTAATTACTTTGATGGGCTTAGCATTAATTGGGTAGTGTTACCTCTTGAACCATTTTTGATTATATAAATATTGCCTGGAATAACACCTGCATTTTTCAAGGCGTCAGTATTTAGAAGCTTAGGGGAAATCAGCTTCCCATCCAGAGAATAGATTTCAGTATTTTTATCCAACATCTGCATTGATTTTTCTGTTACAAAACGGTTTTTCTGTGGAGAAATTTGTGTTACCTTGAGAAACCTGAACATTTCACTGGCAAATCTTTCACCCATTTTGCGGTATCCTTCCGTGTTGAAATGGTATTGGGGATAGGTGCCGCCACCAATAAGACCATTGGCAGAAGCAACACCACCTAAGGGGAGCACTTCGGGAATTTTTCTGACCTGAGTATTATGGCCGGAACAACAACCAGAGTATAACAGTTCACCTGCGATTAGCGGAACATCATTAGGGAGGTTTAATTCTGCTTTGATATCCTCATAAATACTCTTGACATTGTCTGGCCAGCTTGATTGACCGCTGTTAGATTCACCCTGGTGGAGGATTATTCCGGTAAAGACACCTCTTTCTTGTGCTTTTTTGCACTTGGCAATCATTTTGTCTCTAACATTGTTGCCCCATCCGTTGAAATAACTCGATGAGGTATTGGTTTTTCCCTTCATAAATATTTCAATGGAACTACCCCAGATACCACAGGGGATAAGTCCAATCGTATCTGTGGCAGGAAGAGAATCGATAAGTGCCTGGGCGAAAGCATATGATGGCCCCATCATGTTAATATTATCACCGCAATGCATCGGTTCCGAGGCATCTGCCCATACATCCCTGGTACGTGGAGGGTTATTGCAATTATCAAAGGGGAGCACCTTTATCCGGGGATGGGTCTGTCTGGACTTTTCGTCCGGATTACAACCTGCCCCTCCACTCATATTTGATTGGCCGAAACAAAGAAAAACCTTGAAATTAGGACTTGGCTCTGATTGAATATTAAAAGCCAAAACTCCTGTTACAGCCAGAAAAGTAATAAACCTGTGTCTGTTTCTCATAATCAGTTCTCCCCCATAGAATAGATAATTGTCGATGTTATCTTGAAAATAAAAAAAATGAAATGTATAAATCGCGAACCGGTGAATTTTCCGTATAAATTATGTGTACACAAAAAAGCTGATCAACAAGACAACCTTTCATAAGCTGTCTTTATCTTAGATCAATTTGTTTGAACTTAAATGGATTTAATTATATTATTGACCTCATATTTCAGCATCTATTGATAGTCCCATAAAGTTTCATAAAAGGGGTAATAATTTTACACCGGTTTTTCTTGTCTGCAATTGTGATGCAGTTTTTTCTACTTTCTCTATCTTGTAACAATCCTTCCACATCTGATTCTGTCAATAAATCCGTAATTAATCTTACCGGGACCTGGAAGTGCTCTTATGGATGGAATGGGGAAGAGGGAATAATGCTTCTGAAACAGACCGGGGACTCTATCAGTGGAGTCTATACATATCAAAATGGTCAACTGGAAGGTACTCTTATAGCTGATTCTTTCTCTTTAAAATGGTGGGAGTTTGCTTTGAGCAATTGCCCATACGACAGTGCAGAGATTCGCCACCGTGGTCCAGGATTCTTTAATGTAAAAAAGGAGGAGACAGTCTGTATGGGAGATGGAGATATGAGGGTGATAAGGAATGGAGTCCTTCGGAATGGTTCGCAGTAAGGATAAGCAAAACAATAGATGAATCAGAATTTATCATAGATATAACAACCCCGATTTCGGCACCATTAACCGGAATGTGGTCCTCTGAATGGGGAGATATTCTTCTGACACAAATCGGTGATTCTGTATATGGACTCTATGGTGAGCCGGATAATTACGGTAGAATCGCTGGAAAACTCGTTGGCTCACGTTTCTCATTATCCTGGTGGTGCACTATTCGCCAGTTCTTTAAGTTTTTCAAAATCTGATATGTTATTTGACGTCAGAAAATCTCTTATATGATCGTACTTTTCTCCAGTGGCAGTTTCGATTCCTGTAATTACATCCGATAGCGATGAAGGATAAATGTTCAGATTTCCGGCAATTTCTTCTGTACCGTATTTGATCACATGAAATGCATTGGTTGGATCAAACTGTTGCGATCCTTCTATATCATATACAGCTACAGACATAGAGTCCAGAACCCACTGCACAGGCATCTGATCATGAATAATGATTGCGGAGGTGACACCATCTTTATCGCGGTAAATTACATGAGTGGGCTTCATCAATTCATCATCTGCTGTTCCGTGGAAAAACAAAGCTGAGCTATCGTAACCTTTGCTTACAAAAAGAAGCTCATTGGAAGGATCTGAGCTTAAATACAACCCAGGCTCCGCGGGAATCATCGTTTCATCGAAGTCAGGATCATCTGGATCGGGATCATCGAAAAAAACGCTGCTATCAATTTCTTCACTGTATTTTTCACCCAATAATGGACTATCAACCCAATGCCCGGAATTTTCATATCGCCATAAACCATCAAAGCTGGCTCCATCGGCCGATACCTTACTGTACTTACACAGGGATTGTTTAAATACTTTGTTAAGATTGCGGCGTCCTGGTTGGCAAATATGCTTGCAGAAAAGTATGGACCTGATTTAACTGGAAGTGGTCCAAAAGTCGGTGTTCTTCTTTGTCAGGGTGCGGCTAAATACGGTGTGTGTCATTATATGTTTTTTAAGGCAACACAGCTTAACAGTTGCATATCCTTATGCCAGACCTCTATGGGATGTTTTACAAATATCTGTATGCCGATGGATATTGACGCTGAAATGGCAGGTTCGTTTAGCGGAAGCCAGTTCGGAGGGAATTGATCCTTCCTTCGCAGCAGACTGCTTCGGAAGGTAGACCTGTCTTTCGATGCAACTGCTGCCCGTTATCCACTGCATTCCGGACGGGTACTGAGCCCTGTTAAAACACCTTTAAATTAAAATATAAGTGGCTGCTGGGAATGCGAATATTTCATGTGAAAATGACATGTTCAGTGATACACATGATTAGAGGATACGGGCATTTGTCAGATTTATCAAAGAGGAAGATCTAAAAAAGTTGAAGGAATAAAATACGGGTATTAAAAAGATTATAATTTAATAAAAGTAAAGATTAAATACTGGAATTATTAAGAACCGATAAGAAAAAGTGGAATCAATGATTTAACTCATTTTT
>CAYPMS010000001.1:0-119390 GCA_964411655.1 uncultured Fibrobacter sp. | reverse complement strand
CGCCCTTTGACAAAGATCAAAGATGAAACTGTTGTTGGAGATTTATGGAATGTCGCATGGATAGAAAATGGTCAAAGACTACCTTCTGCAAACGTTGTAGATAGAGTAGTCAAAGAAAAACTTGCCCCGCCAAAAAAAGATATTGAGACGGAAAATGAAGAAGCTGTCATCGTTTCAGGTGATGGATTAATCAGGCTATCTCAAATAACCAAAAGATACTCCGTCATTTATGCTGACCCACCGTGGAGATATACACATACTCCAACCAAAGAAATCAGCCCCGATTCGCACTACGAAACCTTAAAGTTTGAAGAGTTAGTGGACATTGGTATTCAGCACATTGCTAATCCAGATTGCGTACTGTTCCTCTGGTGTACAAGTCCAAAACTTGACGAAGGTATCTATTTGATAAACAAGCTTGGGTTTCGATATGTTTCGTCAATAGGATGGGTAAAAGAAAAGCCTGCTGAAATCGGCTATTGGGTTAAATCTGCACCAGAATATCTCCTGATCGGAATTAAGGGTGATATTCGAAAGCCTGATTTTGACAAAAGAGCAGATGGCTATGTGTACGATGAAACAGCAGACCATAGCAGAAAGCCCAAAACCTTTTACAAAATTATCGAAGATTTAACAGTTGGATTACAGGATCGCATTGAACTATTCGCCCGTGAAATACGTCCTGGGTGGGATTGCTGGGGCGATGAAGTCGGTTACCACCAATGTGAAAAAAATGAAAACAGCAATGCCCAATCTACAACTGAAAATGATTCATTCGAAAGCCCAGAAACTCCTAAAATAGAGGAAATAGAAAACGGGGGACAGAATGAAGAATAATTCTAAATTGTTCAATAAATATGTACACAGGGATGGGGGTACTTGGAAAATTATCAATGATGATTTCCTAAATGCCAATATCCCTTCGGAATCCGTGCATGCCGTAATTACGAGTCCCCCGTATAACGTTGGGATTAATTACCTGAATTATGATGATAATAAAAGCCGAAAGGATTACACCACATTCTGTGAGCGAGTTATTGAACGGTTGTACAGTGTACTTGCTCCATCTGGGAGGGTATTCATAAATCTGCCGATTTACAATTTTCAAGAGGATACCTGCCCTGTTCAGGCATCCTTCGCATCTATCTGTGAAAAGGCAGGCTTCTTGTATAAAGGGGCAATTATCTGGAATAAAAGGCAAGCGTCAAAGCGAACTGCATGGGGTTCTTACTGTTCTGCAATAAGCCCTAACATAATTATGACAGAAGAGATTGTTCATATCTTTTATAAAGGGGAGTGGAAGCGAACGCAAACAGGTGAATCAACGATTCGCTCAATAGAGTTCATTGAATACTCATTGTCACCGTGGTATATAAACGGTTGCAATGACTGCAAAAATCATCCTGCTCCCTTTCCTTTTGAGTTACCCTATAGGTTAATCCAGTATTTCACTTTTACTGGAGATACTATTCTTGACCCATTCGCTGGACGGGGGACAACGGTCGCTGCTGCTGCATATTTAGGGAGACATGGAATTGGAGTCGAAATTTCAAAGGAATACAGCGAGTATGCGAAAACCTATGTTCAACGAATCCTACGAGACAGGTGAGAGTATAGCTATATGTTAAGACATGCTAAACATAATAATAATTACGATATAGAAATGCTATTTGAGGAAAATATGACGAAAGAGAACTCAAAAGAAGGGAATCAATTTATGGCTAAATACAAATTGTCGATGAATAGCACATGTGAAGACATCGGTATCAGAATGAACCTATTTGTAGAATGTCCCGAAGATACTGTGGTTCAAAATAGTAAACAAAAGGCACTTGACCTGATATGGAGTGTTTTTGGTCTAATCAAAATGCATCGACTAAACGGTGAAGATAACGATCAGCCACCCAATACATTGGTGCAATACAGGCATTCGTTCAAGAAAGGCTATTTGAGATTTCGTTTGTCAGCAAAAATATCAGTGCCTGAAAAATATTCAATTTATCTCAAGAAGAACAATGCAGAGTATATGGATAAATTGCATGAATGTATGTTGGCATTTACGAAAGCAGTTTAGCAGCAACAGTTTAATTACACCTGCAACTCTGAACCTACAAAAAGGCAGACTTCGGTCTGCTTCTAACAGTAGGCAGGTTCAGCAACAAGGACTGAACATTCGGCAGGGTATTTATATACCTAAACGAGTGGAGTTATCATGGAAAGGTTACACCCAGATGACATTGAAGCAATAGCAGATTCGATTATCAGTAAAATTTTTGAACGGGAAAGAGATGAAATTACAATGAATGAAATCTGCAAAAAATTACACATAAGTAAAGATACATTAAGAAGGAAATACAGATATGGTTTAATTCCAAAGCCTGTGTTCAAGCGTGGTGAGAACTACTTCAATAGAAGTGATATCGATACTGCAATCAGAAAGGGAATCCTTTAACATGCAGAATTTTGACTCTAAACATAGTCGTTTTTTCCATTCTAACCCACTGATTAGATTGGATGGCATATTCGAGAGGAAATCTTTTTAGGGCAATACGGTATGCGTATTAAACGGTGCAAAAACAAAAAGGGACAGGAATGTTGGTATATTGATGTTTCTGTTTGGGTCGCTAAACCAGAATTGGTGAATGGCAGCAGACAAAAACGTAGAAACAGATATATACCCCTTTCAGAATGTCCGACAAGAGCACTGGCTAATGAAATCGCCAACCAATGGATTCAGGAACTCGAAAAGGAAGCGAATGGGCAATTTAAGGATAACCCAATTCCGACCTATAGGCAATGTGCCGACTACTATCTGGAATCCCATTCTTACCATCATTCGATCATGCGAGTAGCAGAAGATTTGGGCGATGAACCAGTCGATGAAAAATTCTATGACAAGTTTATCAACTGGCTTTCCGATGTTGAAGGGAAGGAAAAGAGAGTTTGGAAGCGTGTTGAAGGTGAAATGAAACTGGAGAAGATCAAGGGTAGTTGTATTACTGAATCTACGATTGTCACGTATAGACGATATGCTAAAACAGTACTGGCTTATTGTGCTTCTCCAGAAGGCAAACGGTTCATACCTAAAAATCCTTTGGAAGGAATGAAAGTCGGTAAAAGCAAATCAAGAAAGAGACCATTAACCGACGAAGAAGAGAAAAAAATATTTGCTATCATTGATAAAGAATTTCCGTGGTTCAGATTTCCAGTGCAATTTGCCTTATCTAATCCTATACGCCCACAGGATTTATTTACCTTGAAGCAATCGAAACACTTTAATAAAGATAGTCTCACAATAACATACACCCCACAGAAGACGTTTGGACGAACCAAAGAAACAATGGTGGCATCTCCAATTATCACCGATGAACTTAAACCACACCTTCTAAACCTCCCTGATCCTAAAGAGTTTGATCATATCTGCTGGAGAATGGGCTATGCATGTAATGGTGAAGACCCGAATAAGAAATATCCGATCACTAACTACCGTGGCATCTGGGATAAAATTTGTGAAAAGGCGAAGGTGAAAAATCTTCACTTCTATGACCTTCGTCATAACGCAGTATCAAGAATGCGAAGAGATGGGCTGCCCGATTTCATTATTATGCAAGCAGGTGGGTGGGCATCACTGGAGACCATGCACGGTTATGATGTGACTGATTATAAAATGGTTCAGCAATTATCCAATGCAATCCTGAAAATGAAAAAAGAAAAAGGGCAGGAAGGAGCTGTTTTTGCCGACCAATTCTTCCAGATGCTCACCTCAATGATGGGTATGCAAAAAGCTTCTATGAGCAGATAAACTACCTGCCACACTCTCTATAATTACTCGAATTTGACCGAAGCTCCTCCCTGTTTAGAAGGCACCCTTAAATTCTTTTAAAACAGCTCCAGTCTAAGACAATACTATCAGAATTTTACTATATCGAATCAGGCAAACGATCTGTGATTTTGTGGGGTACAGTCCATGAATATGGGAGGAACATGAGTGCGAAACATGAGTGCGCCGACAGATGCAAAAAGTAAGTCCCCGTAACTCTATGAATTACAGGGACTTAGTGGTACACCATTCAGGACTCGAACCTGAGACCCGCTGATTAAGAGTCAGCTGCTCTACCAACTGAGCTAATGGTGCAAAAAGTAGTTACATAAAATAATATCTATAACTAAAATTCAAAAGAACTATTATGTAGAATATCATGGAAAAATTTTAATGATATGGAGTTGCCAGAATAACTGGCCTGCCGAAATCTGTAATCGACGTCATCATGTCATCAAATTCTTCTATCTTTATAAAAATTATTCATCTTGTTTAGTTAGGTTTTAAACTTCATTGCAGCTTTTTATCTTTGGTATGGTCTTAAACAGGGCTGCAGGTTTTTTTGACACGCTCATATTATGGTTTAAAAAGATGATTTGCTATCATTCATGGTAATAAGATCAGTATTTACCCTATACAAATATCCTCTTGTAAGGAACAAACATTCAGCTTCATTTTGCCCTCTTTAATGCGTCCTCGATCATCGCATCTATCAGTCGTTCCTGGAAAGTATCTGCTAGAAATCTCAATTTTCGTGCAAAGGGCACATATTTTTTGCCTAATTTTTCGATATGCTGAGCTCTTTTACTCAGTTGAAGCATATCCCCCCTCAAGACTAATTCATGAAGAATGTTAAGTTCTTCTACAGGTGGATTAATAAATGGTTCAATATTTTGACCTTCACTTTTCTCTTCGTATACCCATTCAATATGCATGTGCTTTTTAATGATGCCTGATAGCTTTTCCAGATCGATAGGTTTTGACAAATAATCATTAAATCCAGCTTTTTTATACTGCACATCTTCCAGATCAGCAATACTTGCCGAAGTCGCTATCATGACAATGTTTGATAACGAAGGGATTTCCCTCAATTTTAAAGCAGTATCAAATCCACTCAAACCAGACATAAGCAGGTCCATCACAATTATATCAGGCTTATTATTTTTTGCAATTGATATCGCCTGAATGCCATTTTCGGCCTCTGATATTTCAAAACCCAATTGCGAGAACCATTCGGTGAGCACCTGACGATTTGTCTGTCTATCATCGACAATTAATACTTTTTTACGTGTTCCTTTATAACCGACAATTTTTTTATCACCCGTTTTTATTGGAACCGAGACATCGGCGGTTGGAAAAGTGAGATCAAACCAAAACCTACTCCCTTTTCCCAACTCACTTTCGACAAAGATATCCCCACCCATCATTTTCACTAAATGACGACTTATGGACAACCCCAATCCAACACCTTCGGCAGCTCTGACATCTCTGGCCTGTTCGAAAGGTGCAAATATTTTTTCCAATTGTTCAGTATGTATACCTGCACCGGTATCTTCTACCTCAAAGCGAATAGCACACTTCCTACTCTTTATTTCCCCAATTTCTTCACAGGATAATACTGACACCCGACACATTACATAACCCGAATCTGTAAATTTGATTGCATTTCCCAACAGATTCAATAAAATCTGGCGAAGCCGGGTTTCATCAGCAACAATACCTTTCGGTAACTTCGGATCGATTTGAAAAATTACCGATAACTGTTTTGCTTCAGCTTTAATACGGATGACATCTCTAATAGAATTCAAGAACAGCAACAGATCTATTACGGATGGATGCAACTCAAATTTGTTGGCTTCTATTCTGGACAAATCAAGAATATCTGAAATAAGTGTCAACAGATGCTCACCGCTGCTTTTCATGATTTCAATACCGTTTTTCTGATGCTCATTAAGCGTAGCATCCCTTTCGAAAATCTGTGCATATCCCAAAATAGCATTAAGGGGAGTACGCAGTTCATGACTCATACCGGCCAAAAAGCGACTCTTTGCTTTATTTGCTGCTTCAGCAGCTTCTTTTGCTTCCTGAAGTTGTTTGTTGGCATCAGATAATTCTTTCGTGCGTTTTTTGACAAGATCTTCCAGATGTTCCCGGTATTTTTTCAACTCCTCTTCGGCTCTTTTTCGCTCATCGATGTCAATAAGAACTCCCGCAATTCTTGTTATGCTGCCATCTATATCACGAAATGTAACAAACCCCTGAATTAATACCCATCTATAACCTTCTTTTGCATACCTGAACCTTATTTCATATTTTTCCTTACCAATACAAGATTGGGAAAACTTTACATTATCAATTATTTTATATATTTTATCCTGATCATCAGGGTAAATTATATCAATCAATTCATCAAAACCGATGTATTCTTTTTTTGGCTCATAACCAATGGCTTCAAAACTATTTGGTGTTAAATACCAGGTATTTTTGACAAGATCCCAGTCCCATATACCTATTTTAGCAGATTCCAGAGTCATTCTAAGACGCTTTTCCGATTCTCTAAGCTTCTCTTCAGTTAATTTTCTCTGTGTGATATCGGTAATCATTGCAAAAGATCCTTTATATTCATTTTTGCTGTCAAAAATTGGTGTAGTCGAAACAAGCGTCCAGATAATTTTTCCGTTTTTATGACGATACCGGCGTTCGTATGTCTCTGAAATACCATGTTCACGTTTAATTTTTCTTTCTTTAAAATCAATTCTATCTTCTTCAGGAATGAACTCTTCAATAGACCGGTTAACAATTTCTTCTACATCGTATCCGAGCATCTCTGCTGCTCTTGCATTGACAAAATTAGCCACATTATTCTCATCCAACATCCAAATTCCCTCATTGGTAGTATCAACAATCCTGCGATATTTTTCCTCGCTCTCCTGAAGATTGCGAAATATCAAAAGACTTGTCAGACCATCAGAAAGCCTCCTTCCTATTTCCTGAAACAGATTTTTCTCTTTTTCTGTCCAAACCCGTGGATAAGACTGCTGGTCTAAAGTCAATTCCCATGGTTTTCCAACCTTTGGATACACGGCCATGGAAATCTGACTCTGAACCTTAAACATATTTGTGAACTCTTTATGCATAACATAATCCGCACCTGATATTACAGGCCTGTCACCGGCATCAAGCAACAATTTGAAGATATCTGCAACTATTTTGCAGGTTGGCACAACAAGTTTGTTAAGATAAACTTTTCCGTAAAATCCGGGTTTTGCTCGTTCCATTGGGACCTGCCATGTAGGAGTATGGGGATCACAAGGATATATGAGAACAGCTTGCTCTGCATCAAATATTGAAAGCATTGTATCAAGCACATCGCTCATCATCTGCTCCAGATCATTGGTCCCACGAATCACCTTATTTATACGATCCATGCTTTTAAAGAAGTGTATTGTGTCAAAATGCTCCTGCTCAGCAGTCTTACGGTCGTGAATATCAAGACGTATGCCGGTAAGACGAGTAACTAATCCATTTTGATCACGTTCGTAACTAAATCCTTTCGACTGAATCCACCTGTAAGTACCATCAGCCTGTCGAAACCGTGCATCATACCCATACTCTTTAAAATTTCTAGAAAGAGCTTTTGTAAATTGATTATTTACATAATCCCGGTCTTGCGGATGCACCCGATCGAGCCACTCATCTTTTTTTGTTGGCGATTCTTTTGGTTCATATCCCAACATTGTATAATAAGCGGGAGTAGCATAAATCAGATCCTTTTCAACATCCCACTCCCAAATACCAATATTCCCGGCTTCCAAAGTTATTCTTAGCAGCTCCTCCTTCTTCCGTAGTTTCTCTTCTGTTTCTTTTCTCTGAGTAACATCAGTAAGCATCCCCAAAGCACCTTTAAATTTTTTTTTCTCATCAAAAATCGGAGAAGCAGATATCAAAAACCACATTTTATGTCCATTTTTATGGCGAAAAGGTTTTTCATCGGTCACCGATATCCCACTCTTCAACTTATCTTTATATTCAATAAAATCCCTAATATCCTCCCTGTACAAAAAATCGGTATTGGGTTGGCCCATCAACTCTTCAACCTTATACCCCAGCATCTCAGCCATTCGTTTATTTACAAAAGTGGTTATATTGTTCTCGTCTATCATCCAGATACCCTCAATGGTAGTATCAACAATCCGTCGGTATATTTCTTCACTCGCCTTTAATTCTTCAAACTGTTTCTGTAATAATGGATAATAGCTTTTTTTTATCGATTTTTCACCTAAACCGATAATCTGTTTCAATCGAGCGGTTCTCTCCGATCCGGCATCAAAATGCTCTTCCATAAATATTCTCAATATCTTTCAGAGAAGGTTCTCTGGGGTTGGTGACAATGCAGGGATCATTTATTACATGCCTGGCTAACAAAGGTATATCCTCTTTTTTTACGCCCACTTCGCTTAACGAATTGGAAATTCCTATACTTTTACCGAACGAGATCAAATCCTCTTTTATTTTAATTTTCTTCTGTTCATATGAAAGCCCGTTAAGATCTAATCCCAATGCTTCAGCTACACGGAAATACTGCTCAGAAGCACTTTCAAAATTAAAGTCGAAAACATATTCAAGCATAATACCATTACATAATCCATGGCTCAAATCATAATAACCGCCAAGGCTGTGCGCCATTGAATGTACCAGACCAAGACTTGCATTAGAAAAGGCAATTCCTGCCAGCAAACTTCCTATCATCATTGAATTCCTAAATTTCATATCCAAAGGGTATTCGATAGCACTTTTTAAATTTTTCCTTACAATCCGTATAGCTTCCAATGCCTGCAAATCAGTTATTTTAGAACTTGCAATAGAAACACAGGCCTCAATCGCATGCACCAACGCATCCATACCTGAATAAGCAGTGATATTTTCCGGCATAGTGGTAGTTGTCACAGGGTCAATCAGTGCTACATCAGGTACGATTGCTTTGCTGATTATAGCAATTTTGACTCTTCTGACAGTATCGGTTATAATTGCAAATTGAGATATATCAGCAGATGATCCTGCTGTTGTTGGAATACAGATAAGAGGAGGAGGTGGAATGACGACCTGATCCACGCCTTCAAATGTTAATATTTGTTCTTTGTTATTAGCTACAATTCCTATTCCCTTTGCGCAATCCATTGGACTTCCCCCACCCACCACCAAGATTACATCGCACTGTTCCTGAAGATATTTTTCCGCGCCTGCCATTACTTCGACATCTCTTGGATTAGGGGTAATATCAGAAAAAAGCACATAGTGAATACCAGCTTTTTCTAAGCTCATCTGTACTTTTTCTGCCCAGCCACATCTAATGACTCCCGGATCAGTTATCAGAAATACTTTTTTTGCGCCAAAATTTCCTGCATATTGCCCAGCCAGATTCAGGGAACCTTCGCCTATTACAAATTCTGGAACAACAAATTTTCGTGGTTCCATTTTTTTATTCCATCGAAAATATTAAGTTAATAAACTACGGATAAGTCAATTAAAAAAGATCTTTCATTAGAAAAACAATAATTAACATAAATTCCAATGCAAAATTTTTTCCAAAGTTTTACTCCCAACCCCTAATTAGAGTAAACAAGACTGCAGAAGATCAAGTCAATAAAATTTCTTTAAGGAATCTTAAAATCTTCCATTGAGGAATTAAGGGGAATACTTTGGCTAATCAGAACCTAGGATTTTGTAAAGATAAAGAAAAATTGTATTTGAGATTATCGGAAATGTATTTAAATAATATCAATGAGGTGTTCGATATTTATTTACCATAGATAAAAGATCATTAACATCAAAAGGCTTTTCAATAAAATCATCAGCACCAACTTTTTCGGCAATCTCACGATCTTTTACCTGGGTCGCAGCAGTCATAAAAATAACAACTGAATCAGGATTCTTCTGCTTGATTTGCTTGCATACATCCCATCCATCGATATCTGGTAAACGAATATCCAGAAGAACAATCGAAGGCTTTTGAGATTCAAACATTTCGATTCCCTTTTGCCCGGTAGTTGCGATACTGCATTTTATTTTTCTCATTGTTAAATTGATCTTTACAAGCTCTCCGATTATTGTCTCATCTTCAATTACAAGCACAGTATCATTCATCACAAATCTCCTTAGGAAGGGTAAAGTAAAAAGTAGCTCCCTCTCCATACGTCGATTCGACCCAGATTTGCCCTCCCTGTGATGCGATAATCTTTGATGCAATTGATAAACCTAAACCAGAACCTATGCTGCGTTTTTTTTCATCACGAACTCTATAGAATTTATCAAATATTTTTTTCTGTTCCTCAGGTTTGATCCCCGGTCCGGTATCTGAAATACCCACCAGTATAAAATCTTCTGTTTCACTGACATTAATAGTAACTTTCCCATTTTCATTAACATAGCGTAAAGCATTATCAAGGATGTTGCGTATTACCTGCATGGTTTTGTCTTTATTTCCTACTGCTCTGCAACAATTTTTGGTTGCATTGTGAACTACTAACGGAAAATTTACCGGTAAATTAAGTGCCCTTATGACATTATTAATAACCTCCAAGATATCAAATGGTTCCGTTTTAAATTTAAAATTCCTGGTTTCGATTTTAGAAATATCCAACAGGTTTCCAATCAGTGATGCAAGTCTTTTTGATTCAGATACAATTATGGACAATATATTGGTTTTTGTGGAATCGTCCAAATGAAGATCCGAAGCAGCAAGAGTCTGAGCATATCCAAGTATGCTTGTTAATGGGGTTCTTAACTCATGTGAAGCAAGGGCGACAAATTCTGTTTTAATATCATCAATTTTTTTGAGCTCATTATTGGCTTTCTGTAGTTCTATATTTGTAAGACGTAGCCGTTCAGCAACTTTTGATAACTCCTCAATCCGGGAGTTGATTCGGTCTTGCAGCTCATCATTAAGTTTTTTCAACTCTCTTTGAGCAGCTTTCCTTATGTTTATCTCTTTATTCAGTTGAGTGTTTATATTTTCCAAATGACAAGCCTGAATTTCCAGTTGTTTTTTCTGATTTACTATCTGCAGATGAGTCTTTACCCGGGCTAGTACCTCCTCATACTCAATCGGCTTTGTTATATAATCTACACCACCCAATTCAAATCCTTTTACTTTATCTTCTACGCCTGTGAGGGCAGTCAAAAATATCACTGGAATATTCTTTGTTGATTCGTCTGCTTTCAGTCTCCTGCAAGTCTCAAACCCATCCATATCCGGCATAAGTATATCTAAAAGTATCAGATCCGGTTTAAACCTTTTGGCACGCCTTAATCCACCCTCCCCTGTCTGAGAAACTATTACAGTAAAACCACATTTCATTAAGTAATCGCCAATTACTGCCAGATTCTTTGGCTGATCATCTATTATCAGAATTGTTGCAGATGTAGAATGACTGGTTGAGTCTGAATTAACTTCATTGTTCATTATGAGACTGAAATTTACCGAGTTGTATTATGAAAATTAAACCCCAACATGCAAAAAGTAACTTTCACATCTTTAGCCTATTGCCAATATCGAGCATTTCCCATGCCAAAGTTTATGATTAAATCTTCGGAAAGACAAAGTTATACCTGCGGAATCATTCAATTTATTGGAAAACCTGATAGCAACCGGATCTAAAAAAATAAATTGTTTGGCAAAACAGGCTTGACTTGCCTATGTGTCAGGGAGTTAATGGCAGAAACTTTTCATATCCTGAAATATGGTCTGGTTAAATAAATTTTACTGAACTAAACTGCTGCTTGAGCTTCAGTTAGTTCTCCAAGAGTGAGTTATCACATTCGATGAGGATTTTTACAACTATCCGATTGATTTTATTCTAATAAAACTGGTTAATCCAGAACCTGCACTTTCCTGATAACCTGTTGGCCCTGAGCATTTTTAAAACGCACCAGAAACAACCCATTACTTACTGGATTCCACTGATAATGGGTTTTGCCTCTCTCAGCAAAGCTATTTACTACTTTTCCCTGAATATTAAGAATACTGACCTGATAATCTTTCTCAAAAGGTATCTCTATCCTGAAAGACCCTACCTGACACACCCTGCCCCTCTTAATTATTTCCTGGTTTCTTACACTTGCACCTTCAGAGTTAAGATCATCTCTTCCGGGAGAACCATGCACCTTCCGTGAAGCTACCCAGTTTTTTCCATCATCCGGATTAAGTGTAGGATTAGCATTAGATGGAACCAGTGATCTGCCGGTTTTATCCGGCTCCTCAGGCCAGGGAGCAGCATCTTTATAAGTAACCGAGTATATTACTTTCCCGGAAGGGTCAACAATTTCCAGTTTCTCACCGCTGTTTGACAGTTGGTCTCTGTACTCTCCATGAGGGTTGAATCCATACCTGCTTTTAAATTTTGCCCTATCAGAGGCGATTACAAAGAAACTGCCTGGTTCAAGGATTGTGCCTGGTTCGAAAGCAAATGAAACGCCACTGCCAAAACTCAAGCCTGTCAAGTTTAAGGCTGTCTTACCGGTATTTTTCAGCTCAAGAAATTCATATAAGTTTCCAGAATTATTATCATTATCAATTGGTTTATAATGAATCTCGGTAATTTTCAGGCCACTGTAATCCTGTGGTATTACTATCAATAAATCCCGAAGCGCACTCCATTCACTTTCGTTTCTGATACGGGCATTGACAAGAGTTGTTGTATTGATTGTAATCGTTACAGAACCGGCACTGTTTTCTGCCTCCGGATATTCTACACCTCCGGGTGAACGGGGATCACTACCATCGGTGGTATAAAAAATGGTGCCCGAACTGTTGGGGTTTGTTATTGTCAAATTATATCCTGAAGATCCAGATGTTTTACGAACTATAATTGTTTGTCCAGCAGAAAAAACCGGTGGTTCAATCGATGGATAAAGGCTGTCCTCCCTTAATTGCTCTACAACAATTTCGGTCCTCTTTGGCATGTATTCATTATAGATTCTCTCAAGTTCAGGAAGCCAGTCATCATCTTTTGTGCGGGCCTTATCAACTTTTGAATCACCCCATCTTGCTGATTCCGCAATTATTGCATTTTCAATCTGAGCAGCTCTGGCCTGATAACGCTTTTTTGACTGTTCAGGACAAAAAACTCCATTATTGAAAAAATGTCTGAAAACATGATCTGCAAATCGCATCCTGTAATCACTATTTTCACAAAGCGCCTGATGAATACGCTGGGGGTTAAAAAACCGGATATCATCAGATAGTTTAAAAGGCCCTGTTCTGTCAACCATTAGTGCAGGAACAACGGTATCACGCTGATTGACCTTGAAATCTACCATGGTGTGCTCACCATCATGGCTCATCCATTTGAATCCATCGGGCCTGACCCGATTGAAAATAGCCTGTAAATTATTGGTCCGCTGAGGTTCAGAAAACGCATAGGTAGGGGAATCAAAGTTTCCGGTATAAAATGTTATCAGCATGTAATCTATAAGATTGTCCACATCAAGAAGCTTTTCGTATGAAGGATTTACTGTTTTACCATCAGGCTCCAATCCCTGTACCATATAGTAATCAGAGTTTTTACTGAATCCCGCAAGAGTTTTTGTCCAAAGTCGCTGGGCTGCGTCAATTGTACCATCTTCGACTTCTACCGTTTTATCCCTATCTGAACCCATGGTATAATCGTTAACTGTACATAAAACATCATAATCCAGATAATCTCCACCCATATAGGATTCCGCGAACCGGTTGTCAGCCTGCTCCTGTGTCTGATAAATTCCCCAATACATTCCATTGAGATAAAGATGATAATATCTGCTTCTTGTATAATAATGCCCCATATCCCTTTGGGAATCCCTGCAGTAAACATCCTTGATCATAGTGCACTGCGCACCTTCGGTGGATTTATAGCTCCATGAGTAATTTTGTGAAGTTCGCAAGCTGATTTTGTCAAACTCAGACACGCCTTCATCCTCAAACAGTGGAAAGCGGAGTTTTGATGCACCATATTTTTCACGAAAAAAGAGTCGGAAAGAATGTTTCGGACAATCCGCATGCCTGCTCCATCCACCCCTGATTCGAATACCACAAGGTATCGAAAAGCCAAATGAACCATCAGGGTTAATCAATTCTACATAACCGAAACGTTCCCATTCGGGTCCTGTTTTTAATGCATTATGATAGATTCCACGGGTTTTATCAAAAAGGCTGTCCATATCCAGAACTAACGAAATACTTGGAATATCCAACAGAGCTTCGTCAATAAGATCCTCATATCGGGGATCATAAACAACCGCTGAATCCATCTCATAATCATATTCCTGAGTCATTGTAAAGCCACCGCTTTTAGTCGGCTCAGGCCAGGGAGGCCCGGGGTATTTCTGTGTCAAAACTTCATTTATAAATATGTAAGTTTTGGTAATCATTGTACTTGTATCATTCTGTAATACTGCAACTGCCCGGAGTACAACTGCCGGAGTCGCAGTACGCCCATCTGTACTGCGTGGATCAACCAGGATTGAAACCGGTGAAGAAGCAGTTTTCATGGTTGGTGAGAATCTTGGATCACTGCAATCCAGTGTATATTGTATTGTTGCCCCCTGTGAACCGCTTGATAATCTGACGGTGAATGCAGTATCATAAAACCCGTGATCTACATCCACTGATACTGGAGATACGGCCGCTGAAGAATATTGTGCCATCAATAAAAATATCAAGATTATTATATATACTCCAGGTCCAGAAATCTTTGGCATAGTGCCTGCCCTGCTGAAAAATCGATTTGCGGATATTAAAATTTGCATCATTTACTCTTGTAAAAAGTTTTTACATCTTAAACCTATAATCCGCAGTTGAACGCGGCGCATATGCGTAAACTATCGAGCGCTAAGTCATTCACGCGGTTTGACCTTATCACGTTGTCACATTTTTTCTTTAAGCGTAAGGTATCCGGTGCCAATAGCACCGTCTTTATCTTACCGCTTTGTCACTTCCGTTCTTTAAGCGTAAGGTTTCCGGTGCCAGTAGCACCGTCTTTATCTTACCGCTTTGTCACTTCCGTTCTTTAAGCGTAAGGTTTCCGGTGCCAGTAGCACCGTCTTTATCTTACCGCTTTGTCGATAAGGCCTGCACCGCGTTCAAGGCTTATCATCTCGATATCTTATGCATCTGCATCCACCTCAACTGCGGAATTTAGGTTAAAAAACAACCATCTATACAACCTCAAATTTTCTGCCTTCTAAGCAGACTTAGTGCTTTCAGATTTATTAAGACCACCTGCTTTTATAGACACCAAACTCACATTCTATCGACCACACTATGTAAATATTTTTATGTATGAATAAAAATTTTTTCCTGAAGAGCGCTCACAGTGGAGCGCTCTAAAATGAAGATATGGGCAGCAGATTAATAAATCGAGATTATCTGTCGCATACTGGTTTTGTTGTCCTTTTCATATACTGAAAGTATATAGCAGCCATTTTCCATCGATGACAAATCGATCAGATTATTCTTCTTTTCACTGATATTGATTTTTTTTGCTAACTGTCCCTGAAGATTGGACAAAGTAACACTGCTTGCATTCGAGATACCTGACAATTCCAATTTACGGTTTTTTAAATATTTAACCGCCAGGGAACTTTTAAAACCGGAGTTTTGAGATTTTTTAGTAGAGGTCTGAGCTTCTGCGTCTCTAAGGTGCCACATATTGCCGGTCATAGTCATCATATAGCAATTGCCCAGAAACCCATGATACCAGTAATTGTCAAATCGCATCCGTGCTACTTCTGCACCAAAATCATCCGCAATTTCCTGACTGTTGCACATTGCAGCAACCGCAAAACCACCAACATAAGACATGTTATGGTATGAGCCAGTTACCCTGCCATCGAGAGTATAACCATCCTTGATATTTGCAGGTCCGACTCCGTGTGCCCAACTGGAAATTTTGGTGCACCACTCTTTTGCTTTTTCATTACCATTCCAGAGGTAATCAAGCGCGATTCTCCATGGAGCACGACAGGCATCGAACCCATAATTGTGATTTCTCCCACCTGATGCCTGTCCTCCGTTTAATGACTGCCAGTCGGGAATGAGCCCGGTGGTAGGATTCGCACCGTTATTCAAAAGTGTGTAGGTGTCATCAGCCAGTTTATTCCATGCATTGTCACCTGTTAGCTCAGCGAAGCAACGGAAAAATGCAGGGGTATGATAAGAAATATCGGTCTCATTGCATCCGCCATAAGTGCCCATCCCCGCCATTCCGCCAGCAATCACCGTTGTACCACCACAATTAACAATCAATTTTTTTACTGTATTAATTAATTTGACCGCCTCTGATTTATAACTGTCACCCCACTGCCATGAAGCTACAACCATGGCAAAAGCGACATCAAGATCTCCATCACTTGCACTTCCACCATCAGTAACACCGCCACAAGTCACTTTCCAGGCCATCATGCCATGGCCCTGAAGTTTACTCTTATAAAACTTGTATAACCCGTCAAATGTAGTCTTGTCACCCATATATGCAGCAATGATCATTGCCCATCCCATAGATTCAACTTTTGTTGTACCATTTTCTTCAGAATAGGCATCTGTTCTGATTCCTCCGTTACACTCCTGCAACAATCTGCTTGATTTATAGCTATTATACCAGCTTTGAAAGTGTTCAGTAGTCAAAGTTTTTGGCATAAATCCATATTTGAATTTAATATTCAATGGATTTTTATACGTCTGGCCTTGAACCGTGCTCGTAATAAAAACTGCTATTATAGCGGTTAAAATTACATTTTTCTTTTTCATAATACCTTCTCCTTGCTCCCGTTTAGGTATAAAATCAAAAATTTCAGTCAACAATCTGATGAATTGGAAATATAAAAGCAGATTAACCAGTTTAACTTCCAATTACTTCTCAGCATGATACTTTGAACCTGCTTTTGCAGGAGCACTCTATTCAGTTTCATCAGTATCACCAGTTTTACCAACCCCAAGTCTTAGGGGGTCGTAAAATAGTACCCTCTTTAATCTTGCGATCTGAATTTTCAACAATTACATTATGCGGCTCTTCCTCCCTCCAGATACTTTCATATACACAATCATAGGTTTAGTGTACTTTGCTTAGGCTTCGGTTTCAAATATGATATAAACCATTTCTTCCATAGACATTAATATTAAAAACCTTTTAATCTGTAAAAAGAATCTTATATAATGTTCCCGTTCATTAAGACCTACTGATAACTGTGAATCAGGCATAAATTATCTCAGGTTAATTTATTATCAAAATCAGACATAAACCTGAAAATCATTTAAAAACAACCAGACGATCATCACTGCGCTGATTCATAAAGCATAACTTTATCCAGTCGTTGCTGCGTGCTCCATGCTCAATTCTTACTTCATCGATTGCTCCCCTGAAAAAGCAGTATTCACTGGTATTGTTCGGTAAAGTAATCAATTCCATAAAGCGGCCGATGGTTATATCTTGAGAAGTATTTCTTGACAATGTTGAAGAATTGTAGCTGTTTGGTGTGCTGTCAACAAGAGCTCCATTAACATAGAGAAGATGCCGGTTTCCGGCACGAACTCCTGTGATTAATGACCACTGTCGTGAATATGCCATAGTAGTGCAAGCCTGCCAGCTACTGGGAGAAATAAATTCAGAGAACTCCCAGAGTGGAGAATCTGCAGGGAAATAGGTAAAACGCAGGAAATATTGACAATAGCCTTTCGCAACAATTACCTGTGTTGTATAATCAAGTGTATCAAAATAAACCCAGGCACTAATGGTAAAATAACCGTCCACCGGAAAATTCAGCTTACCATCTGCAGTATTTGGCATGATAATAAAATCGTTATTGCCATCAAATTTCTGGCTCTTACCGATTATTCCGTTTTGCTGTTGAGGTCTGGATGTATCTGGTGAAATGCCATTATAATGATTATCTGTTGCATCCAGGAACGGTTCCGCTGCTGCTTCTCCCAGATGCCAAACACCCTCAAAACCATCAGTAGTATCAAACACCGATTTTCCATTCACCTGAGCCTTTGCAGAGGGATTTCCCCAGATCATTGTTATCGATTGTTTTGCATTATTCCCTAAGATGGTATCAACCATTACCCATATTGCAGCATACTTGTTTTCATGATCCCATAGCTCAATTTCATGTGACAGCAGCTTTCCAGCAGAGGAGATAAAACGAAGATCTTCACCGTTTGGCATGCAATCGTCAAAATCAAAAGTGAATGCAGAAAGCCTTATAAGAACCGGGAAATTATTAAGATCCTCAGTAATACCTGCACCGTCAGGAGAGGTGTTAAGTATGATCTCCTGTGAATATCTCCAGTTGGACCATAGAACTGTTGTGGTATCTCCAGAGTTTACTTTTATATTGTGACTCACAACAACAGGTGGATTACTGTCGTTTGAGGCATACCAAATCGAAGGTATTACTCCTGAAGGTATCGAATCGAGCAAAGTATAACCATTCTCTGCTTTTATCTTCGTAAAGAAAGTTGTTCCAGGTATATAAATATATCCGGAGGTTTCATGATCTTGATCCGGTGCAAGGATACGGACTGCGCCAGGTAATGAAAGTACACAAGCTTCAATAGAAGAATCTTCGGTACCAACAGATATCCCGCTGATAAGCGCCCGATGACCAGATTGTTGCTGCACGGCTTCGATAGAATAGGTGTTATTTTCTGCTACTGTAAAATGATAGACACCATTAATGTCAGTAGTATCGATACAGGAATCGGAAATCGGTTCACTGGTAACCGGATTGTAATCTGATTTAAGAAGGATTACAATGGTGTTAGCAGCAGGCAAACCATCTCTATCGATAATCATACCTGCTATTTTTGCATTGCCGGCCTCTGAGCCACCATTTGAAATACCAGGGTTGCTGCATTTTAGCAGGGAAAAAATACCGGCAGCAACTATCATTATGATTGGTATTTTGCAGTATATATGTTTTTTCATTCTATTTCACAATGCTTTGAGTTTTTAGAGATGACTTTTGATCGAGGGAAAAGCTGAAAGCCGGTAAAACAGACTAACTCAGGGTTGTTATCCTCTTTGGCTAACTGCAGTAAATGTTTTCTAAAATCCTGTATTTCTTTTTTAATCAGACTGTATGTTTTTCTTGAAACGCTCATTGTTAAAGAAGAGATATCTCTGTTTTCTTTTTCAATTGTATTGAGTGCTTCGATACTCTGTGAGAGGGTCTGTTTATGATAATTTCGTAGAATCGTAGAATAGACTTCATCTCCACTGGAAATTATCGGATCTGTGCGAAACAATTTTCCGGAATCATCTGTCTTCAGGAATCCATTCTTAAGCAAGTAATTGACAGCATTCTCTGCCTGTTGTGCAGTAATGCGTGGTATACAGTTTCTGGCAAGAAGGTTGTAATCATTTTTAAAATCCATGATGGTTGCCAGTTCTCTTATAACTGGGTAGTACCACTTACTGAAAAATTGCAGCTTTTTATCATTAATTCGATGAATACCCCTTCTGTAACGAAGTGAAAGAAGAGAACGGAGCAGACTTTCTTTTTTAGTTATTTCAGTTTCGTTGTTAAATTGGACGAGTGTTAAGAAGTAACAGATCTCATTTTTTTGCAATTTTAGAGCAGTACAGAATTTTTTACAATACTCTTCACTAAGAGATCGCTCACCTTTAAGAACCCGAAGAAGGTAGTTGGGGCTCTTTATTCCAGCTTCCTGGGAGAACTTACGATGCGAAAATCCTTCTTCATTAGCTTTTCTCCAGTTATAGACAGCCTGAAGATATTCACAGTAATCGAAAAAATTAAATATGTCGATCTTTTGGTGGGTTGGAGGTACCATGTGACATAATATATCCAAAAAATTGGTAACAGTGCAGGTATTTTTTAACCCTCTTGGATTCCTGTCCTTATGTTATTGAAATAAAAGTTAATATAAAATTTTTTAGTATCTATTTGCAGAAACTTTTGCCTTAGGGCCTGAAAATAAAACTTATAATTGAATTTTGGTAACAGAATGGCCCATAAGAATCTGGCTCGATAATTGAAACTGATTCATTTACCATAAATTTCAAATACACTGATTAAACAATATTTAAGGACAAAGTCATTAATTTCTTTATCAGACAGATGCTTAGTCAACAGGTAAGATTCGGTAACAGCAATAATAATTATGAGGTAACAGGTTTTTATGCTGCCCAACGTGAACTATCGGTCAATGCTTTTACACTTGTAAGCAGTTTTAAAGTAATTACTATACCAATGCGAACGATACCGCTTCGTTATATTGCGACAGTGCACAATAGTCGCATTTTTGAACCTTTATATTTTGCAGTTCCCCAGCCAAATTATCTGACATTCATTTCTGAGCGGGTTTCATATCTGTTTTCGATCGTGCAAAGGGAAATTCTGCCCTCAGTAGCAGTGTTTTCTCAGATTACCTTGAATTTTCATTTTATTTCTTCAATAACACTTTTGCAGGAATCGTTTAAATCAGGAACGCTATTTGCGTCACTTTTTTTCTGTACCATACAAATCATAAATTTCTTTTATCATTCCAGGTTTTCACTTTCCCTCACCCTTTTCCACTTTTGATTTAAAGTGATTTCCTTTTCGTAAACCATTCAATGAAAGGAGCTTAAATGGCACGAATCGCAATCAATGGTCTGGGCAGGATAGGTCGGGCAGCATTGAAAATTATATTGGATACTCCAGAACTTGAGGCAGTAGCAATCAATGACCTTCTTCCACCGGACAATCTGGCTTATCTGTTTAAATTCGATACTGTTTACGGACGTTATCCAAAAATGGTAAGTTCAACTGCAGACTCCCTGATTGTTGGAGATAAAAAGATCAAGATGTTCAGCAGCAAAGATCCCTCAGAACTTCCCTGGAAAGATCTTAAGATAGATGTAGCGCTGGAATGTACCGGTCATTTCACTACTAAAGAGGGACTGGAAAAACATTTAAAAGCCGGTGCCAAATATGCTGCTCTTTCTGCACCATCCAAAAATGATGGAATGAAATTTGTAGTCCCCGGTGTAAATCACATAGAAAAAGGAGATACGCTATTTTCGGTAGCCAGTTGCACCACAAATTGTATCACTCCGGTAGTAGAAATAATGAAACGGCGAATCGGAGTAGAAAAAGCAATCATGTCCACAGTTCATGCTTATACTTCATCACAGAGTCTGGTGGATTCACCCAATAAGAAGTGGCGCAGAGGAAGAGCAGCTGCTTCCAATCTGGTTCCTTCCACAACCGGTGCCGCCATTGCCACTACCAAAATAATTTCTGAAATAGAAGGAAAATTCGACGGTATTGCAATCAGAGCACCAGTTACCGTTGGTTCGGTAGCAGATATCACCTTTCTTACCAGCAGGTCAACTTCTGTAGATGAAATTAATCAGATATTTAAAGAGGAAAGTATGACCGAGCGGTATCAGGGAATACTTGGTTATTCGGATGAGCAGATTGTTTCTTCCGATGTTATTCAGGATTCCCGTGCTTCTATCATGGATGCCACAATGACTAAGGTGGTTGGTGGAAATCTGGTTAAGATTATGAGCTGGTATGATAATGAATGGGGATATGCATCACAGATGGTAAAGGAACTGCTGTATTTGTCTAAATTTGCAGTATGAGATCTCTTATTATTTCTGCTGCCATTGAAAAACCATTTTCCTTGGGGTTCAAAATTCCGAACCCCATTTTCTTAAACCAAGCTTCCTGTTTCTTAACTGTTAAACCTAAAATCCGCAGTTTAATGCAGCGCATATGCGTCCGATGCAATATCGGGATTGAGTGCTAAGCCATTCACGCGGTTTGCCCTTATCACGTTGTCACATTTGTTCTTTGAGCGTATGGTATCCGGTGCTGTAGCACCGTCTTTATTTTACCGCTTTGTCACTTCCGTTCTTTAAGCGTATGGTATCCGGTGCAATAGCACCGTCTTTATCTTACCGCTTTGTCGATAGGGCCTGCACCGCGTTCAAAGCTTATCATCTCAATATCTTATGCATCTGCACCCACCTCAACTGCGCAATTTAGGTGCAAGGACTTTGAGTTTCTTTGTAAAAACATCCCGCAATTTTCTCTCACTTACCTGCTGCAGTTATCAGAATAAAGGTTCCAATCAGACATTATATAGATGATTATACATGGGCAAAAAACATACCCAGAGTCAAGAAACGCATCTGCTTATAGTTATGCGCTTCTTTTTCGTTAGGGTTCCTGATTAAAAACTGAAATGCAGAAGATCTAAAGGATTGTGGGGTCAAAAAAAATGAGAGTGAGTTTTCTGGAATTTAATTGAATAATATAATTACTCAACTAATTCCAAAATCAGATCCACCCCAGTCTCATTACCGGACTCCATAAGTACTATGTTTTCCTGTGCATAATAAAAATATGCTTTCAAATCTCTATAAACTTTCTGATAAGCCTGTATTTGATATTTTCCGGGTGGAACATTAGATAATTTGTAATTACCTGTTATTGTACTATCAAATATTGCCATTCCTCCGATGCAAATCAAACAGGGTTGTTTATTTGTGGTGTCAATTTTTATTGTCCCGGAAATAGATCCAAGTAGAAGATATTCAGCAGATTCAGACCTCTCCAATAGATTTAATTTATCGATATCTATATTGGCTAACACAGCCCCTTTAATTAAATCTGCGCTTCTGGCCACAAGGTTATACCGGCCATTTTGAAGAGAACAAAATTTGAAATTTCCATTCTGATCAGCATAAACTGTATCCACAAAGTTATTCCGTTTTAAATCCGGACTCATAAATGATGTATCACAGAAGATAATCTGTGACCCAGGTATAGCCTTTCCCCTCAGACTGTCAGCACACACTGTTATTCTAACACCATTTGTAGTTTCAAATCCTCCTGCGGCATTTATACCACAAAAACAGAAAAGCAAAACTGAAAAGAGAAGAAATAAAAAAAATCCAGTACAAACTCTACTTCTCATTATTTCCCGCCTCTCTTAAACAATTACTGACTGGAAATAACTGCATGTTGAGCTGATATACATATTCTCTTCTTTTTGAATCTTCTGCTATTGCCAGGATCTCCTGTCGGGTCCTTCTTAATATCTCTTTCACTTTCATAAGATCATCTGAAGATAATCCTACAGTTACTGTTGAGATATCCCTTTCGTGTTTAGGATAATTCATCAGCGCATAATTTGCAAGCCTAATCATTTCACTCTGATATTTTTGTATGGCGACATGTTCCCACTTTTCACCTGTAGTAAGAAGCTTTTCAGTAGCATGACAACAACCGTCACCATCTTCGAAGATTATTTCCAGATTTTTGAGAATTTTTATGGCATTTTCGACCTCTCTTACCGGAATCGATGGTCTCAGAGATTCTGAAATCGAGCAGACATTTTCGATTTTACCTTTAATATCGATAATCTCACGGAGAGCAATCAGATACCATTTCTCAAACAAAGAATAGTGAATCGGATTTACTTTTCTCATTCTTTCACTTCTCAAGTCGAGCATCTTCTGAAAAATTACATTTTTGTTTTCAGGATTTTTTTCAACGGTCAATTTAACCATGAGAGAAAAGTACTCTGCAGATTTTTCACAAAGGCTCAATTCGGCTATAAAAACCGGTAACAGTTTTCTGCTGATATTTCTTTCGCCATTTAAGATTCTGGCCAGTGTTGCAGCACAGATCCCCATGCGGGATGAAAATAGACGGCAGGAGAATTTGGGATTATTGACTTTCTTCTCTTTTATATAATCCATCAGATATCTTCTATAATCGATGTAGCCATAAATATTGGGCATTTGTCTTCCTCCACGGCCTATAATATATGAATAGCTAATTTAAGGATCAATAAATCAGAAAAAAATACACCTCAACAGGTAAAACACCGGGCTTCAATTGCCGCACTACTATCAGTTAAATCAATCGAATAAAAGGAGAATCGAAAATGTTGACATTTTTTGGCAACACATTTTTTTAGGTTTTATTGACATTTTTCTGCTTGTATGACTAGAATAGTGATAAAGATTTAGTAAAATAATTATTTTTCCAAATAATATTCAGATACCATTATTTTTGAAGAGGAGCTTTTTATGAGGTCAATTTACAGCACTATCAAAAGTTCTGTTCTATTAATCTTGATCGCAGCCAGTTCTGCTCTTACAGTACCACCATATATGTGGTATGCTACCCATCATATTCGGGATTATGAATCCAATGGATGTAGTTATTTATTAAATCTGGCTACCACTATCGGAGATGCCGTTGCCTTTGCCAATGCTGTCAATTCTTTGGGCTTATCCTCCGATGTAAGACACGTATACGACAGAAGAGACGCTGAATGCACCGCCAGTCGCTGGTCAGGTGTTTATGCTGAGATAAATTATGTGGATTTCCTTTTTTACGCCGGCCATGGATGTGGAACCGGACCATACCTGGGTTGTTCACAGGCTTATCAGATTACAAATTACTCCGACATACGTTTCGGTGGAAACGGATACCTGAAATGGGTACAGGCCGCTGCATGCAAATGGTTTGCTGTTGATACTGTTAGTGACTGTGAAACCGGAATGGATGAATTCGAGAGATGGAACAATTGTTTCCAGGGTGTACATGCGATCCAAGGACATAGAGCTATAACTTTTGAACACATTTTCTGTGACTCCATGGCTGCAGACTTCTGGAACCGATGGGTCAATCAGAACAACACCATCTACAACGCCTGGAGAAATTCCCAGATAAAATGGCTTTACGAAAGATCCGGATACAGAGGACTGCAACCGGCAACGGCTGCTCATAATTTGTATTATCTCAATGAACTATGGCAGGATGCCACTGATGCACCAGCTCCTGCAGGAATGAACTGCCTTATGTGGGCTACCGTCGGACAGCCACTATATTAATCCGAATCACCTTAACAGGAGAATATCATGAATAATCATAATTGGCTTCCCATACTTATAACTATGCTTCTAAGCGTTTGTGTCTATTCTTCAGATCTGGTACTCAATGAATCTGTAAAAGCATTCCTGACAAAAACTGCATCGATGTCCACCTATGGTCAACATGATGTTTCTGATGTTGCCCTTCTCGACACTGCGCAGGTCAGTACCCGTCCGGTACTTTATGAAGTTATCATTCCTGCCAGAACCGGTAGAGAGGTCATCCAAATGTCTGATGCTGTCGGTATACCGGACAGCCTTAGAAGATTCACAGGATATGATCAGAATAGGGGAATTTTTTATTACAATTCACCTCATCTGAAAGTTATGAGAAATGAAACTGCTACTGCCAATGAAAAAATGAAACTTAAAGCTGTTCAAAAAATGCAACAACTGCTTGGAAAAGAAAGCAGCCGATTTGTTCTGGCCAACACCGAATCGGACTGGATGAAAACCAAATCCGATCCGGTCGAACGCCTCGTTGCCCAAACCTATCGCTTCACCAGAAAAATTAACGGCTACCACATAATTGATAATACTTCCTATGTTAAAATCACCTTAACCGGAGATAACGAACTCAGCGGATTTGAAATCTGCAACCCTGAACTAAAACCGGTTCCTCTTGAAAGAATGGTCAAGTTTTCTTCAACTGCAACCAGACTCCAGCAGTTTGCTACCAACAAAAACTCTATAACCGGTTTTTTTAATGAGCAAATCAAAATATCACAGATAAAGGCTGAAAAAGCTATATATTCATATATATCAGAAAACAGAGGACAAAAAAAGATACTTGTTCCTCATATTTCTGTGTTTTGTAACTATCAATTAGCTAATAATGAACAGTTTGATAAATTCGAGAACTTTGTTCTGGATGCTTCAGTGGCAGCAAATGTTCCGGATAATATGCTGGAACCTTTAATCAGAAGATAAGAAAAACCGATAGGAACCCTATGATGAACTGAAACTTTAATCACATCCTGCTCCTCTAACATTCTACTGCAGTCCCGAATATTTCGGGACTGCAAGTGGAATGAAAAAACAACGCCCATCTCTTTTGTCATCAAAAGAGTCGTTTTTACTAAAGAAACCTTTTTCCTTAATATGAAAAGAACATGGCACTTTTACAAATATTAAAATGCTTTGAATTAAAGCTATGAAAACAAGATGACAGCAAAGACCGGACAAAAACCTGGTAAAGACACCTACGTTTGTCAGAAATGCGGACAAACTGTTACTCTGTATAATAATACAGACACTCTACCCCCTTGTCCTGATTGCCATGGTACACTCTTTTCTTCTTATAAGGTAAAAAACAATTTTCAATGCTGGGATAGCTACACCCATTTTCCAGATTAACCTTTTGGCAGAATCCGATATTAACCTGCAACTCCTTTTTTTTCTTCATACATTTTTATATCGTTTAATTTTTATCTGTTTCAATTCTATGGCATGGGTTATTTTGTTCTCCGATAGTCCAATTACAACAGGATTGTACTTTGGACACTAAAAAACCACTCAAATGCTTATCCAAAGAATTCAGGCCTGAGCAGGGCCAGAAGGCAATCGATCTTTTTGAAATACTGATCCAGTTTTCAAACCAGCAAAAGATTGATTGTGAAGATTTATTAATTGAACCTCTATTGCTGGATTTTCAGATTTCTTTGTCTTAAATTCCATGGCAAAGGAAAGGCACACCAATGAAGAGATGTTTTTATAGCGCAGGGATGATTTTTCTATTCTCCCTCATTACATCCTCTCAGACTCCAGACCCGCTTCAGGAGCAAGAGGCTGCAATCACTCTGGAGATAACAGACACCATCGATACAATTGCAGATACCTCGTTAATCGATTCAGGAGCATCCATTACTGTTATGCCACAATTAATTGAATTCATCAAGGCTGATTATCCTGCAGATCTTGTTAAGAAAGGTGTCTGCGGCTCTGTCATTCTTGACTTATTGATAAACGAATCAGGAAATGTAGACAGTGTAAGTATAGTTAAAGGAATCCATCCTGTTCTTGACACCAATGCATTGCGAGCATCCAATAAGTTTAAATTTACCCCTGCTCTGGCTGGAAAAGACAGTGTTGCAGTACTGCTTCAGTATGAATACCACTTTACCCTCGAAGATGCAGTGGATTCGATTCCTCAGGTTCTAAATTTCTCAGGTACTCTTCATGAAAAAGGTACCCGCCAGCCTTTAACAGATGCTACGATTATATTGACATTCCCTGACACGGTTCAGGATCCGTCGCTACCACTGCCTTTTGATAAATACCTTTCCAGAATAGGCTCCTTCCCCGGACAGAATCTGGAAGGAAACCATCTGATAACTACAACCGACTCCCTGGGCAGATTCAGTTTCTTTTCGCTTCCTTCCTGCTCTGTCAAAATTCAGGTTACAGCTATGGGATACCGCAATTTCGAAACTAAAGAATGGATCGCGCCGGATGAGCAATTGGAAATCAAATATTATATTGCAAAACTCAACTATTCTGATTATGAAATAGTGGTTTATGGAAAAGCAGAAGAAAAGGAAGTCAGCAGACGCCAGTTGACACTTCGTGAAATAAAAAAAATTCCGGGACTGGGTGGAGATGCTATAAAGGTAGTACAGGCAATGCCTGGAGTGGCCAGACCCAGCCTGGGTTCAGGTGAGATCATAGTTCGTGGGGCACCAACCTGGGATTCAAGATTTTACCTGGATGGTGTCACTATTCCTCTTCTTTACCATTATGGAGGAGTTAAATCCACCTATAACTCAGATGCGCTTGAATCAATAGATTTTCTACCCGGTGGTTTTGGGACGCGTTATGGAGGTGGTATCGCCGGAACGATTGAGATCAAAGGGAAAAAGGCTGCAACCGACCGATGGCATGGTACTCTTGACATAAGTGATATTGATGCATCTTTTCTGGTGGAAGGACCCTTAACTAAAAAGGTCTCTATACTGGCCTCTGCCAGAAGAAGCTTTATAGGTGATATTGCAGAATTCCTTACCAAAAAATTCAACGATTATTTCCCCTTTACCATGTCTACTTTTTACTGGGATTATCTTCTTAGAACCGATTTTAACTTTTCTAAAAACAACCATCTCTTCATTACCTTCTTTGGAAACAGAGACAGTCTGGCTTTGATCGTTCCGGAGATGGATCTGGGAAGCGATGAAATTTCAGATGCTCAGGACCGTTTAGGCATGAACATAACCACCCATCTGGCAATGGCAGGCTGGGATCTAAAAATTAATGATAAAATCAGTAACAGTGCCAGATATGCTATTACCGATCTTTATAGCGGATGGACTCCGTTTGGCTTTTTTAAATCCACAAGCAAAGGACTTGCTCATTATATAAGAGATCAATTGACATTCAGATTTAATGACAAACTGTCTTTGAATACCGGGTTAGACATTGAGCTAGGCATCTGGGACATTGATCTGTCAATACAGGATGGATCCGGTAAAATTGAACACTCCAAAGATAAAGACTGGCTTTTTGGAGAAACAGGTGCCTACCTTAATTTCGAATGGAAACCATCTAAAAAGCTGCTTCTTATACCAGGAATCCGATATGATTATTATTCTGAACTGAAACATGATGGTTCGATTATACCTGAATTCTGGAATTACAACGATTTTGATAATTCAAGAGGAATCTCAGGAGATCCTTCTCTGAGACTGTCCACAAGATATCAGATAAACGATGATCATCTTGTAAAGGCTGCCATTGGCAACTACAACCAGACTCCAAAACCAGTAGGTCAGACGATTCATAAGGTCTGGGGGAATCCGCTTCTTGCTACCACAAAAGCCGCTCATTTTGTGGCAGGACATGAATGGAGAATCACCGATGTAATTAATTCTGATGTTCAGTTTTACTTTAATAATCAATGGGATATACCTGAATTTGCCAACAGCCAGGATATCAGCCCCTCCGGGGAAAAACAGATCCTGATGTATGATCGGGGAAGAGGCAGAATGTATGGAATTGAAATAATGCTTCGTCACCTTCAAACCGAAAAGTTTTTCGGATGGATCGCCTATACACTATCCAGAACTGAACGCTATGACCGAAACTCACATAAATGGCTTCTTTACGACCAAGATGAAACCAATCATCTTCAGATCCTGGGAAGCTGGCATTTAAGAAGACAGTGGGATCTGGGATTTCGCCTCCGCTATGTTACCGGTAAACCTGTCACTCCTATAATTGGTACTGAATATATTGAAGATTTTGCTTATTACAGTCCCATAAATGGAGAGAAAAATTCAAAAAGGATGAATCCTTTCTTTCAATTGGACCTCAGGATTGATAAAAAAATTATCTATAAAAAATGGATTTACTCCTTCTACCTTGATTTGCAGAATCTAAGCTGGCTAATTTATAAAAGCCCTGAAATTGAGTTATACAATTACAATTATACTGACAAGATGGACATCAGCATGTTTCCTATGCTGGGAAGCGGCTTTAAAGCGGAATTCTAATGGAGAGTAAAACAATGAAAAATATCCCATTATTTCTATACCTTATTTTCCCTGCTGTTCTTATATTAACCTGTTCTGAGTTCCCTACCAGTTTTAATCGGATAGACAGCGATGTTGTAAGACTGCTTGACTTTATCTATGAGCCAGCGGAAGCATCACCGGGAGATACTGTAGAGTTAAAGGCTGTTTTTACAGGGAAAAAATTTGATCCTGCAGATGTATCATGGAGCTTTTCCACTAGTGTAGTGGGTAACAAATACGGTAGCGACACCGCTTTTGACATCAGACCTTTAGAAGCAGTCCCCCGGCAGGATTATTTTTCCGACAATACCACCTGTATCTCTTTTAAGTTCGTGGTTCCACCTGATCTCTTTAAAACCAGTGGACAGATTCCAAATAACTGGATCGAATTGCTGTCTACCGATGTACTTGAGTCTCTTCCTCCGGAGTTAATCGGACTAAACAGGGATCAATTTATTGACATGGTAAACTTCCTTACCCAGTCTCCTCAAATGTACAATACTATTGCTGCAAATCTGGGGATTCCCGTCGATACGCTTTCATCAATTATGCCGCTTTTCAGTCAACTTTTCACTGCAAAAATGCGTTTCTTTGCAGACATTAAGAACGAGATCAGCATAAAAAGCAGTTATTCTGTACGATACCATACCAGACTCAGTAAAATTCCGCAAATTCCCATTTTTCTTAACCATAATCCCAGAATAGATTCTATAGGAATCTATAAGGTAAAAGGAGAAAAAGATACTTACAATCCTGCAGAAAATAACCACCAGTTTATACGTATTGACACTGGTAGTCACTTGACTAATATTGTAACTGTTCAGGATGGCTATTCTTACTTTCTGGTAGCTTTCCATAATCATCCTGATACATTCCAGTCTATTTCTGATCTTTTAAGCGGGTATGGTTCCCTTCATCTGGAGAAATTGACCACAATCTGGTTCTTCCAGCAAAATGATAATGAAACCAGAGGTATCTCTACTAAGCGGTTTACGGAAGTAAGTGACAGAGACACCAGAAGTTTTCGTTTTAACAGTACGATAGACTATTATAGCCTTCAGTCGGTCTCAAAGATACAGCCCCCCACCGATGAATCAATCAAAACGATTAACGTATGGTGCCAGATTTATGATGAAACGGACAATGAAATGTTTCACCCGGTGGGATCGACGCTGATGGAAGGATCGTTTACTTTTCAACACTGATATTTCTGAAAGAGATTCCGCCAATCTTCCATCATTGACGGAACCTCCTTTCCTGCACGTAAAAACTTTTCGGAACCAGTGTTCTTTTGTGCTGCCTACCAATGGGCAATCCAGGCTTAAATTATGATGCATCATCGTCCCGATCTTCTTCAACAGCAATAGCCAAAGCTTCCGAATAGGTTACGGTGACAGAATCACCCTCTTTTATTTTATCCAGCATTGAAGGATCGGAAACAACTAATTCAAATTCATTGCCCTGAGGTCCCATCACGGTCACAGTCTTATCATCAAAATCAATATCTATTATCTTAACAACTGCACGGATCTGTTTCAACTCTCCAGAAACCGGCTCGGTTCCCTCGGGAGCCTCTATTGTCTGATCTGTAATAACCAAAGGGTTTTCCAATTCCTGCTGAGTCGGTTGATGAAAGTCGGTTGCCAGTGATTGATACAATTCCACATCGACCTTATCTCCGTTATCAATTTCTGAAAGATCCACATTTTTATCAACAGTTATTGTAAACACTTCTCCATCATCACCCTTAAGAGTCATCTCTCTGTTTTTGCGGTCAATATTAGTAACTATAGCATCGATACGCTCACTTTCCCAGACCGAAGCACCATTATCGCCCTTATCAGAATTTGTTCTGGCAAACGCTACCGAAACGATAAAAAGTGAGATAAAAATTACTGAAAGAAATCGTTTATAAAGAATCGAATTGTACATAAATATCCATCCTTGGTTTTGATCTTTGAATGATAAAACGATGGTTTTGTAAGACATTATGATGAAGATGGGGAGATTTCTTTAAAGATTACGGAATAAATGGATAAATTTGCAATAGGGATCAATAATCTATTGCCTGAACCCTTTTTATAACGGTCGGGATGGGATATCGGCCTTCGTTATCCATTATCAGTTTTCCGATATCTGATATACGACATACGATATTCGATATTCACTATTGCTCTCTTTCCATTCCTCTCAACTTCAGTAGAAGGGGGCATTCATTCGCCCCCAACTTCGCCTGTATCATTCCAATACGAGTGTAGTGACAGTGTGTGCTGGAAGATTGAGGTTCTGGCCTTTTTTTATTATAAGTTCACTTCTGTCCGGTCCTTTATTTGCATTTTTAGCTGACAATTGTTCCATGATCGCTTTCCCTGAAAAACCGGGAATATTGATAGACACTGTTGCACTGGTTTTTGGATATTTATTGATAAGCATCAGCGATTTTTTTCCATTATCGGAAGTTAAGTAGCCAGAAATATTCAAGTCATTAACTGCACATTCGTATAAAGTGCCCCTGCTTAATGCCTTGCTTGCCATAAGAAAAGCCCAGTATGAGGGTCTTGTGACCTGATCTCCATCGGGTGAACCGGTTCGGGAGAGATAACCATAATCTCCTCCATTTTCCGAGATATCGTTATGGATATTCCAGTAGGAGGCATGTTCAATATTGTGTTTTGCCAACATACCCAGGTAATCCGCCACAAAGAGACCATTAACTAATGATAATATCTGAGGGCCTGGCCTGAAATCGACAGAGTTCCATTCAGTTAACCAAATTTCATATTTTTGTGATTGATTACCGAATTGCGAAAGCTGTTTTCTGATAGCCGGGATAATATCGTCCAGTGTTTGTGGAGCCGAAAGGAGCCCCGCATCATTTTCCTCTCCAGTTCCCTGGGGATAATGATGTATATTTACGCCATCAGCCAGATCCTTTGTATATTGAAACACTTCTTTATTCCAGTCCCCTCCCAGCATCCATACTACTGTGATTTTTATAGATGGATCTACCTTTTTCATGGCTCTGATAAATTCAGCAGCCCGCATTCCGTACTCCTTCGCAGTGCAATGATTTGGATGCCAGTCACCATACAGCTCATTTCCAATCTCCCAAAATTTTATATTTGCATTCTTTTTTATATTGGTGTATTGAACCAGTTCTGCTGCTTCCTGTGCAGTACCGGTGCCAAAATTAACAGTTATCATCGGGGTCGTACCGGTTTTTCTGCAATATTCCAGAAATTCATCGATATCAGTCTGATGATCTTTTTTGGCAAGTACTTCTTTCCACCTTACCTGATCAGCACTTAACCCTCCCGGAAAACGGATCACCTGATGATTCACTTCCTTTACCCTTGCCACAGATTCATCACTGAGAAGATCGGTATCCCATAAAACAGCATTTATCCCAAAAATT
The DNA here is from genome assembly GCA_964411655.1 of uncultured Fibrobacter sp. Lineage (GTDB taxonomy): Bacteria > Fibrobacterota > Chitinivibrionia > Chitinivibrionales > Chitinispirillaceae > JAAYPC01. The sequence goes on along the minus strand of CAYPMS010000001.1, from coordinate 86,708 downwards.
CCGGGGTTGATTTTATCGGTAACTACTTTATTAAAACTTCCATTAACACTGACTGTGACATTTTCCGGAACATCCGTCTTTTTTGCAACCCGATCATTTGTAAGGCGAATGTTCTCTATTACAAATGTTCCTGAAGTCCCTTCACCGGATGGTTTAAAGTCAATTGAGACTATACTGTCCAGATCAAAAACCCCATTCTGCCTGGCTTCCGGAGGTTGGTAATAAGGAAACTTCTCAAAATTTTTAAATGGGATAATAATTTCAGACCATCCACGCTCCGCCCCTGCAGAGGCTATAAACAATTCATCACTGGCATCCTGAATCTGTACACTAAATGGTTGAAACGCCCGTTCAGTATAAACATTAAACTTAATACCCCAGTGTTTTGTCCAGTCCCGGATTTTTTTTGGTCTGTTATTACTTCGATAATCATAAACAACATCGCACCAATTCATAAGAGAGTAGGTTATCTCCAGTGCGTCTCCTTTTCCCTCTTTACAGGTAGATTTTATCAGACGATAGGCCGCAGTGGATTTTGGATCTCCTGCGGTGACCCATTTATGGTCTATCTCAGTATCGAAATCATTAAGCACAATATCGGGCAAATCTGATTGGAAAGCATTCCAGTAATCTTGAACGTCGATATATCCAGGAATTTCATTTATTATAGACACGTCTGTTATATAAAGTTTTACCGGTTCACCCAATTTAATTCTGTTTTCGCCCTTATTTACGGAGAACCTTATTTCATTGATATTTTTCCAGTCGATGTCGCTTGTAATTTCCGTTTTTTTATTATCATCCCAGTATTTTCCACTATTTGAAAATTTTCGGATAGGTATCATGAAATATTTCCAGTTAGTATCCAGACTTCCAAAATCCCCCATACGCAGCTTTGATTGTACTTTTTTATTATCATCACCATCGTCAATTAATCCCAGATAGATGGAGCTGACTCCCGGAGCACCTTTAGCCCAGAAAGCAATGCCTGCTGTTCCTTTTTGCCGATACCCGGCCATATCGATATTATTTCCTTTTCCTAGTGCAATGGTCACACCAGAGTAATCATTTCCATCCATGTAACAGACCAGAATATCCTTTTTTAAAGATCCAGGTTGCATCTTATATGCCGTTTTGCCTCCATAAACATAGACAAAGCCTTTTTCAGGCAATTTATCTGTAATAATCGATACAACATCTTTTACTTGCGGCTTTGATGGTGGAGAGATTACCATCTCAACACACTCATCCCAGTACTCTGTGCAATTGCTTTCAAGTGTTTCTTTTTTTTCACCGGTAATACTCTCCCCGGACATGGTTTTCAATTGAAGACCACAATCAAAATTGATCAGAGCAAGACAAGCAATAAATAAAGCTGCTTTATTCTTCATAGAAACCTCCCGTCTGTGAGTTATACAACCATTATTGTTGAAACAGTAACAATTGACCAAAACATCTATTCACAAGAATAATTATTATGGGAGTACATTTCCATGAAAGTTATTCACATTTTTCTGTCAATTAAACTTTTCATAAAAGCATAACAGAAAACCGGAAAAAGTTAAATATAATCCCGGTTTTTAGGATCTTTGAGGCTTGCAACATTTTTAAGTTTTTATTTTTTTTTGTTTTGTTATAAAATATCAAGGAAAGCATGTAAAAGAAGGGAAGGAGTGGAGAAAGACTATTTTTCCGGTTTGGAATCGAATACCTGCCAAACTATAGAGGATTCTCTAAGTAACAGATCCAGGCGTAGTGAACAACCCCATATTCACAGGAAGAATTTCACCCTTTTTAGTGGAAACCCTCAGAGAATAAGCAACGGAAAGAATATTCGAGAACAACCGAAGAAACCGCCTTTTTAACAATACCCCCATACTCCTGGAAAAAAAATACGCACCTTTTGCTCTGCTCATGACAAAAAGCCCTTCAGAAGCTCCTTATCGCGTTCTTTTATTTTCAGAGTCTTCTGACATCAAAATTTTATTGTTCTTTTTCAGATTATTGTACAAGCAATGTTAACAATACAATGAAAGTCGAGCAAAAATCTCAGAGATTTTAATCTTCTGCGAAAATACGGCACAAAGGAAAGGAGTCGAATTAATCATAATTGCCCAATCGGCAATTAAATTATCACCCACTGAAGAGCCAGCCATCTTCCATTTTGCATAAACTTAGGTTGGGTTATAAATGCATGTCTACAGTGATAAAAAACAATATTACCCTGGCAGTTTTCAGTGCTTGTTGTTATGTTAAGGCCTTGATTTTTAAATTTTAGCTCTCATTATATACTTCCTTTCTTTGAGCAAGTTCATTTCATAATTATTTTATTTATCATACTAAACAGATAATTTATTTCTTACTACTATAATTAAAATATTTATCCCGATTAACCTTTGAAAGAGAGCAGGGTACGAGCAAACTATCGATTTCGGCCATTTCTCTTGCTTTATCCCTGGTGACAAGCGTTACGCAAGCGGGTAACAGCACCTTTTTGATCAACTCTGGCAAAGATAACTACTGGAAAACCGGCACATTTACCGAAACAAGCGGTAACGCCACCATTACAGTCGATGAGAATCATAAAAACCAGAAATGGAGGGGATTTGGAGAAACCTTCAATGAGGCTGGTTGGAAAGCTCTTCAAAAGCTCAGTTCAAGTGAAAGAGAGCGTGCCTTGCGGTTGCTGTTTGATGTCAATGACGGTATTGGATTCACTTGGGAACGAATCCCGGTTGGAACCAGTGATTATGCTCTGGAACGCTATTCTCTAAACGAAACTAAAGATGATTTCGAAATGAAGAACTTCACCATAGAACGCAATATGGAGTACCTGATTTCTTACAAAAAAGCCGCTCTGGATATTAAACCGGATATCCGTTTCTGGGCCAGCCCCTGGAGTCCGCCGACCTGGATGAAAGGTCTGATTGGATATGATGGCAGTGTAATGCGTATTGATTCAAAATACCCTGCAGCTAATACCTTATATCTTGCCAAGTTTTGTGAAGCCTATAACAATGAAGGTACAAAAATCTCTGCTATATGTACACAGAACGAACCAGGTATAATTGGTGGTGGAATAGGGGGATCAGCAGTAGGTTGTTATTTACAGATGATCGGATATATGACAGAATTAGCCCATTATGTTAAGCGAAGGAAACCAGATGGATACAACCCAAATAAAAAAGAAAATAGTCAGTTATGCTAAACTGGCTCAGTCACGTGGCTATACAGTAGCATCGGAAGGAAACATCAGCGTCCGCCTTCCCGATAATAACATTATTATCACCCCCACCAGAATGGTAAAGGATTTCATCAGCACTGAAGATCTGGTGGTTATTGATATCAATGGCAATCAGATTGAAGGATCAGCGAAAGCTACAACTGAACGGTTTACCCACTGTGAGATTTACAAAAAAAGAACTGATATCCAATGCATCATTCATGCACATCCTGTTTACACCGTGCTAATGACTGTTCTTGGGTTCAAACCTTTTGATAATGTTTTTCTTTCAGAGGCTGCAATGTTTTTGAAAAATGTGTCCATGGCCCGGTTCGCAAAACCATCTACTACCGAAGGTGCAGAGGTAGTTAGTGAAGTTTGTGCAGATAGCGATGTAATAATAATTGACAAGCACGGCAGTTTTACATGCGGAAAGGATCTGGAAACCGCTTTCATTCTTCTTGAAATCCTGGAAAAATATTGCAGGATGTATTATCTGGCAACACTCTCAGGAAAGGCCATTCAATATATCGACCCGACAATCGTTGAGGAGCTGAAAAGAGTACCCTATTAAAGTTAAAGAAAGCCTCAAACCTAAAAACTTAGACCTTAAACCTAAAATCCGCAGTTTAATGCAGCGCATATGTGTCCCAATGCAAGATCGGGATTGAGCGCTAAGCCATTCACTCGGTTTGCCTTATCACGTTATCACATTAGTTCTTTAAGCGTATGGTATCCGGTGCAATAGCACCGCCTTTTTTTACCGCTTTGTTGATAAGGTCTGCACCGCGTTCAAAGGTTATCATCTCAATATCTTACGCATCTGCATCCACATCAAATGCGGAATTCAGGTTAAACAAATCCCAAGTTAACAAAATTAATTCCAACCAGGAAAAGAAGTTCAAATAACCGGAAAATTGCTATGTTTTTTCTTGTTTGGAATTAGAATTTGCTGTTGTTGATTTGGAACACTTCCAGAAAGCTTTTCGCTTTTTAGCTTACAGGAAAAGGTTGCCCGTGAATTTTAATTCAAAAGCAACCTCCAATATAGAATAAAAGCTAATTTCCAATCTGAGAAATATTTTTTATTTCCTGAGGGCAGGGGACTTTCATAAATACAACACCAGGATTATCGGCCATTTTGAACCATTTAAGGTACCATTCACATCCCCGCATCAGGTCTGGCCTGTTACCAAAAGCCTGCTGACACATACCTCGTATACAACCTTCATTCGGTCCACAAGTTGCGCGAAATCCTCCATATTGTTGTCCTAACGGAGCATTGTTCCATTGTCTCGAGCAACCATTAAAAGCACCTACACCACCTCCGGGGATAAGCAGATCAAAGGCATTTTGCCCTCCATCTCCAATATTAATAACCTGAACGATCATCTGCTTACCGCTGAGTTCATCCTGAAAATCGAGCTGGAAACAATCTCCACACTGAGTCCCATGATTATTAAAAGCTGCCCACCCATAAGACACTTTACTGTTAATTTCTATTGGAGCATAATCCATGCATTGAAATGCCGGACCACCCTCACAAGCGCTACTTGCATTTCGATCACCAATCGGATTGCCATTGATATCGCACATTTTCATATTTGAGTGCCAACCACAATGTGGCTTACAGCAATCCCAGTATCGGGTAGTTTTAGCACTCTGGCCGTTAGTTACAGGTGGAAGCCCCTGATCATTTGTTGAACTGCTCTTTAATACAATATCCGGCAATTGTGCTGAATAAGAACTAATTCCCTGATAGGCAGTTTCGTAATCGTTCTTACTAACCTCCAGAGAATCAATGAATTCTGATACTGCAAGGGTTTTGTTCATTAGTGATTTTTCTCCAAAACCTAAGAAGGCATAATTCTGGTTTTTAAAGCTCATCATCTTGAAAATACCTGAACTGTTTCCGATTCTAAGCTTAACGAAATACATCGCAGCAGATAACCTCTCCGGCAGTAATTTACTGTCAAAGGTTCCCTTACCTGAAATCTCCTTCAGCAGATTACCAACCTTCTGGCCCTTAATATCAAATACCTCGATATGAAGTTGCTGCGATTTTTCAGAAATGTTGTAGAAAAGTGTACCGTTATGGAAGGTGATCATTTCAGCAATCTGTCGGTTCTGTACATGAATTACATCTATCTCGAAGGAAAATTTGCCCTCCCAGTCGCTTTGCTGAGTCTTATTGGCTTTAAGCAATTTTACCTGTGCACCCTGAATTGCTTTGTAATCCTTATCAACTACTCTTCCCCTAAGATAAACCTTCTGTGCATAACCTGGTGAAATTAAGAATAGGGTTATAAGAATCAGTTTTAGCGAATTTTTTATCATAATATTCTCCCTAAAAAAATTCTTTTATGAAATGTTGAATGTTTTCTGTTACCAACCTTCATGATTAATTCACAATAGATGGTTTAATATCTTCAATACTTTAGTATAAAGGATTCTATGGGGGGCAAAGGTAAATTCTTCGGCGATTTATTTAAAAATAGATATAATTCTTTTAAACTCATGAACCTTATCAACACAATATCGAGAGTTCGTCTTTGCTTTTATTATGCATGTTATTGGGGGCCAGGCATTTTTGCAGAAAAAAAAGAAATGAAGAATAGTATAGATTCATCCTTTTTCAGGCTTTATTTAGTCTTTTGATTATACTATTTAAGAAGAGTATCAACTTTCAGTAAATAGCCACAGAAACAGGGACCAACAATGAAAATAAACCTTTTTCCTGCTTTTCTTCTCTGCATCGGATTTTATGTTTCAGCACAGAAAACGCTTTATGTCCCCAAATCGATTACCAGTACTATGGATCTGAATAACTCTTTTAGCCAATGGTGTTATTCAAGGAGTAAGGAATCGGAAAACGTAGCGGTTTTCTGGGAAGCTGGATTTGGCAGTGATCCTTCTACTGCATCTGGAAACTACAGGGTAAATCTAAACGCACTTTTGCAGGTAGCAGAGAAAAGCTACTCTTTCTATCTTGATACTTTGAAATTCGCTATAAAGGGCTCATCGGTGACCGATAATTATAAACTTCTGATATTTTTATTATACAGCTCCGAATGGATTGCCAATGGTTCTGGAGAAGACGATAAGGTAGGATCTTTACGGGTTAATCCAGCAGCAGCAAATATTGGTAACGTTGTCGCTCATGAAATAGGGCATTGTTTCCAGTATATAAGCGGTTGTGATGGAGATGGGGGATACCGGTATGGGTTGGGAGAGAATGGTGAGGGGGGAAATGGGTTTTGGGAGCAGTGTGCTCAATGGATGTCCTTTAAGGTTTATCCGGAAAAGCAATTTACAGAAAATGACTTTCGTGAATATGTAAAAAGCAATCACCTGCATATATTACACGAAACCCCACGTTATGCCAACTATTTTCTCCCTGACTATTGGACATATAAACATGATATAACATTTACAGGTAAAATCTGGAGAGAATCCCGTTTTCCTGAAGACCCTGTGGAGACATATAAAAGACTCAATTCGATCTCGCAAGAGCAGTTCAATGATGAAATATTTGAGCATGCTGCTCTCCTTACAACCTGGGATCTTCCCCAGATAAAATCCTATGGTGAAAAATATATTGACAGCAGGGCACAGGTTAAAATGAATCTGTCATCTGATGGCTTCTGGCAGATTGATCAATCAGTATGTGTTGAGAATTATGGATATAACTGTATCAAACTTAATCCTCCTCCTCAGGCAAGGCAAATATCTGTTCTTTTCAGAGGGAAAGCAGGTGCAAACGGTTTTAGAGCTCTGAAACCCGATAAGGGAGGGTGGCGATTTGGATTTGTTGCACTTCTTAAGGACGGTACCAGAAAGTATAGTGACATGGGAATAGCGAAAGTAATCAATGGAGAATGCCCTGATCAATCTCTCTCTTTTGATTGTCCTTCGGATTGCGCCAGACTATGGTTGGTTGTTTCAGGTGCACCACAGGAGCACTGGAAACATGCCTGGGATGACAACAACAGCAATGATGAACAATGGCCTTATCAGGTACGATTCAATAATACTAATCTGCTGGGCGAAGCGATTTCGATAATTTTATCAAAGGTGGTTTCGACTTCGTTGCCCCAATTGATCATATCCGACAAAATCATTTATCTTCAGCAAAAAAGTGATTGGCATATATCAGATTTTGCCGGCAGACAGATCAGATCCGGTTATGGAAGTGTGATTGACATTAGTACATTCTCTAATGGAGGATATATTTTTAATTGTATAGGGAAGAGTCACAAAATTATCTGTAATCCTAATAGAAAGTAGGGATATATTTGAAAGATGGGAAGGTTTCAGGTGTAACTAAAAAAAGCCAATACGAACAGTTTCTCTTTTGAGAATTTGAATGTTGGTTGCAGTTTTGATTGAATTGGATCTTCTTCCTGGCGTTTTATAAGAACTTTAAATCAAAAGTTGCGACTACGGAAGAGGTAAGTCTCAACTGTTTGTCGATTGTCTTCCGCAGTTGCTTATAATTATCAAGAATATCCAATTATCCAAATCCATTAAAAACCGACTGCTCAAGACTCCTACATTTCTACTTTTAATGGATTGATACTGATCCAGGACTTATACTCATTGGTGTAGTACAAATATGCTCTAGATGAAGGAGCAGTGAAAAATCCGGGAATTTCTGCCTTGCAATCAAGGTTAATAGTCCTTACCTCTTCTGGTTCCATCTGTCTAAAGTAAAAAATAACCGTGGAAGGAGTAACTTCGTAAAAATCCACAACTTTCTTCTCCTGCAACTCTTTTAATTGCCAGGGTTGAGCACTGACACCTGCAGGTAAGCCTATTGCTGCGATGGTCATCGGTAAGCCAGAGTTGGTTTTATTGGTGAGGACAGTGGAAATTCGCACAGTTTGCCCTACTTTAACATTACTTGCAGATAATTTTGTTTCCAGTTTTACTTTGCATTCTTCTGCAGTGGATGGTTTCCAGGTATAGTATGATATTGAGAGTGAATATGGAAGTGCATTTTTAGTGTCCTCAAAGGAAACCTCTATCTCACTGGCTCCATCTTTGAGAAATCTTTCCAGAGAATCGATAACAATCGCCTCACGCTCTCCTGCCTCATATTTTTTTATGGCAACAACTTTCCTGTTTATTGATATTACAATAGTTCCCGGCGAATCGGTTTTTCGAGCAAATTGGGAGTATTGAGTAAGTGCTTTCAAACAGAGAATAGTAGATTGTGTAGCACCAAATCCACCATTTCCAGATCTGGATGAAACGATGAATTTAATTCCCTTTGTTAAAGCATTCTGATCAATTTGTTTACTTTTCATAATCGCCATACAAGCAAGCGAAGTGGTCTCCAGTTTCAATGAGATTCCTTCTGAGCGGGTGATGGAATGACGAGTACCACACCAGAATCCTTCGGCATCCTGTTTACCAAGAAACCTGTTAAGAAGTTCATCACCCCGATTAAAATCCTCAAAACAATAGAGTGCATTTGCAACCAGAGCCTGAACATAAGGGTCATTGGATTTCAGAGCACTTTTCACAGCTTCATCAAGTTCTTTCTGAATATCTCTTCTGCCAGCTTCAGCAAGAGCATACACAATATAAGCATTAGTAATATCCTGATCAGCTCTTCCATAGGAATCCAGCGCCTGAGGATTCCGCAGAAAACCACCTTTACCATCACGTCTGCTCATAAGCCAATCCGCTGTCCGCTCCACCATCGAGTTGTCAACTACTTTACTGATCTTGCGCATGTCATTAAACTGCATCAGCCCGTAAGCCGTGAGTGCTTCATGACCTGGTGCACTTCCAAACCACTCAAATCCTTTTTCTTTTGTCTCAAAAGTGATAAGCCTTTTGTAGCCTTTTTCAAGTAAAGTTTCAGCCTGAGTGATAATTTCCTGATCAGAATCACCGTTATCTCTCAGATAAGATAATACCAGCGCATTTGGATAGCTGGTCATTGATGTCTGCTCGAAACATCCATAGGGCTCCTGCAGAATAGATTCGATTCCTGCTAGCAGATCAGAAACCACAGAAGGATATGCCCGGAATGAGGCTTGAATCGAATTCTTTACAGGATTATCAATTTTTACTGAATGGGTTCTTTTCAACTCACTGCCGGAAAAGGAGAGGTCTACCGGAAAACCCTGAGGAATTATCTTTAAAGGAAATGTAATAGCATCGGAAATCCCTTTTGCATTAAAGGTTACAGATAGTACTGCGGAATCCTGAACCGATTCCACCAGCATTTTCAAATGAATATTTCGTGTACTTTTAGCTTTTACCATATGATTGGAATCGATTGAATTGAGAAGTTTCAATGAAGACGGTATCTTTATTGTCAGAATGCCATTAAGATCTCCGGTGGTAGTATTTTTTAATAATACCGGCAGATCCAATGTATCGCCTGTAATAAGAACTGGTGGAACTTTCGCACTAATATTAAAAGGAGTTTCTGAATAGAAAACGTGTTCAGCCCTTCCAATTCCCCCATCAACAGCGAATCCTTCAGCAATGGCTCTAAATGAAGTTACTGCATCACTGGTGTAAAATTCAACTGTTGCTGTTCCATTGTTCTTCAGCTCAACATCACCTTTCCAGAAAATAGTAGAACGGAAATCGTTACGTATTGTGGGTTGCTTCTGGTCTTTATAATCTGGAGCCGGATATTCCCTTGCTCTGTAATAGACAATAGCGGGAGCCTCTTCGATTGGCTTAGGTAATATATCGGCTGCAAAACCTTTTACTTTATGTTTCTTTAACGGAGCACCATAATCTGGCCGCACCTCTTCTTCAAGGATTTGCAGATCTTTGGCAATTTCATTTTTTAATCCCGGTTTTTTAACCGCTCTGGGTGGCACTACTCTTTCGTAAAGCTCAACATTTTTTTTTGCAGGTGGGGAAGCCATCATAATTTCAGCTACTGCCATTGCGTCGTGCTCTTCTTGGATAAATTTTCCTGCACCCCGAACCATATTACTATATTTTATATGAGGATAAAACCATAACTGCAGAGTAGAAGTATATTTATTTATTTTCGTACTGGTACGAAGATCACCGTTTTCAGCTTCGATTGTTTTTGGTTCTGTCAGGTCGACATTTTTAAACAAAAAAGCGCCATTGCTGTCTGTACGGGTTTCCAGTTTAAGCTCGGTAATACAAACCCGAGAGCCAGGAACTCCTTTGTTTGTTGTCTGATCCATGACAAATCCTGCAATTATTGCCCGTTCTGAAGGATAAGAAACTGCTGGAATTTCATTTTCGGTTATCTGACGCCAAGTGAAACGACGCCACCCACTGGTCAGCATTAACAGATCAAGTGCCCGGTCTGCCTTTTGCTGTTTGGGATCAAAATAAAATCGGGGTTCTTCGATTTTTCCTTTAACATCCGATTCAAGCAGCATGTGCGAGAGGATCGTTGATGATCTATCATCGGCAAAACTAAGAAGCTGATCATCTGAGACTGCCAGAGAGAAATTACCTGGCATTCTCATGCCTGTCTCATCTGTGGCAGTAATGGTCATTTTTACTTTTTCCCGGGGAAGATATTTCTCTTTATCAGTTTTGATTTTTAATGACAACTGCTTGTGCTTATTTACAAAAACCAGCCGTTCGGCCCGCTGAATCTCTTTTGAATCAAACAGAGTAATCTGTGCTACACCTATTGGCATTCCTGTAAGGTCAATGTTTACATTATTCATTCCTTTTCTGGCATTAATTACTTTGGAGAAATACTCTTTCCCCCTGATTTGAAGGAAGATTCGCAGGTTTTCCTCCCGAGTAGAGCCAACAGCCATTTTCAGTGAATTCTGGTTGATTTCTTCGATTCTCAATACATAACCCTGTGGTAAAGGCTCGGGCAGATCGAAGGAATCGGAAATTCCCTTGGGTCTGGTGATATGCGCTTTGTAACGTTTTCCATTCTGTGGTGTCAGAATAAAAGCACCCATACCTCTGTGAAAACTTGAAAATTCTGTTACTTTATTATTGTTATTGTCAGTGATATACCCTTCAATATCAGCTCCCTTGCCAAATTCATTCAGGGCTTGAAATGCGATAAGAGAGGTTAGATTACAGACCGCATCACCGCCTTCGGGGAAAAAGGAGATCGATATCTTATTAAGAACTATTGGAATAGACCTGGATATTGATTCTTTTTGACCATCATGTTCCAGCAGCACATTTAGGATCCCATCAGTGCTGGACAATTCAGAAGGAAGATCAAATATCAGCAAGGCTTTTCCATTCTTGTCACCTTTGAGATAATTCTGCTTTATCTGCACACCATTGATACTCACAGTGTAATCAGCAAGAAATAAGGAGAGAGGCTGGTTCTGGTTTGTTTCGATTATAAGTTCAGCTTTTACCCTGTCAGCCGGGCCGTAAGCTTTTTTATCAAAATCCAGTTTCATTTTTAAGCTGGGAAGTACTGTTTCCTGGATTTGAATTTCTTTAATAAAAAAGGCTGGGTCAGGATCGTTTTTCTGCCAATTGGTATAGGCTTTCAAGGTATAAAGGCCACCAGGAATATCGTTATTGAGATCAAAATCACCTTTGGCAATTCCGTTTTTACCTACAATAGTGATCTGTTTTTCCACACTTCCTTTAGGATTAAGTAATTCAACGTAAATGATGTCACTTTTAGTAGATCCTTTAAATGAAGCGGCATCCCGTATATATGCAGTGAACCATATAGTTTCGCCTGGAGTGTAAAATGGTTTATCACATTGAATATAGACTCTGTCTTCAGGCAATGAATCGTTCCAATGTTTGAATTTGGTGCTCAAATTATCGGTTACTTCTCTATTATTATCCTGTTTAGCAGAAAGGAAAGAAAAGGTCAGGAGAAGAAAGATACTGGCGATAACATTGAATCTCATGCTAAATCCTTTTAGAAAAAAGTGTATATCATCAAAAGTGTTAAACGAACTTAACAGCCAAATAGTTAAAGAGAATATTTTTAGCTGCAACAAATAAAATATAGATGGTGTGTGAATAAAAATATAAGAGTATGGGTAAGAAATAGGGTGTAAGGTTAAATTTTTCAGGGGATTTTGATTTATTCTCACCTGGGGCGAGGCGGAAGCTGTTAAATGGAAGAGATAGTCGGGGTCAAAATTACCTTACAGGCGTTTTGGTGTTAATTTGATGGCTTCGTCAGGTTCCTTTCCCCAGAGGTGAAACTTGTCGAATAATAAAATCACCTCTGGGGAAAGACCCTTCAATCCATTCTGAAAGAACGACCAATTTTTCTGGAACTAAAATTGCAGTTCGTTTTTCCTACCACAACCTAAAAAAGGGAAATCCATTATGGCTTCTAAACCCAGAATTATAGTCTCAAATTTCATCTACCATATTAGTTCACAGGGGACAAGCGAAATTTCCGTTTTTGAAAACGATGATCTTAAATCCTTTTTCCTCCAGCAGTTAGCTAAGACCATCAAAAAATATCCTTGCACATGTTTATCCTTTTCTATAACTAATAACCAATATCATCTGGTAATTAAAACTGGACAGGACTCCATTTCCAGAATAATGCAGCAATTTAACTCTGTAATAGCGAAAAATTTCAATCGAACAAAGGGCCGCAATGGCGTGGTCTTTAAAACCCGTTTCAGATCTGTTATTGTGGAGGATGATAAACTTAAAGAGCTGATTCGTTTTGTTAATCTGGAACCGGTAAATAAGAAAGAATGTACTATAAGTGAGCTGGATAATTATAGATGGAGTGCCCATAGTAGCTTACTGGGTAATGTAGAGCATCAGTTTCTAAGTACTAATGAAGTATTAATGCAGTTCAGTAGTTCAGATTCTGTAAAAGATTATCAGGATTATATTCACAACAGAAAACCGGATTCTTCTACTATGGACTTTTTAAATCATCTGATGGATGCTATTTTGGGGAGAGAGCATTTTCATAATGGGGAATCATGGGTATTGGGAAAGCCAGAATTTGTGAAACATATTTTAAACCTGGATGAATGCCGCAGAGCCCGCATTGCCAGACATATCAGTAACAATGTAAGTTTTAATGAAATTCAAGAGGAAGTAACCAGATTACTATGCCTTCCAAAAGAAGCACTTTTTCGCCAAGGACAGTTTGATGTCCGCTCAACTGCCAGGGAGCTTTTCGTTGCTGTGGGAAAATTATGTTTTGATTATTCCGGTGCGCAGATGGCCAAACATCTCAATACAAGCCAATCAGCTGTTTCCAGAATGTACACCAGATTAGATTCTGTTCAAAATAAAGATTATTTGATAACTGCAGTTGCTGAATATATTGTTTCTGGGAAAAAATGGAAAGCTGAGACAGGGCTATTATATGATAAATCAAAAGTAGATTAAGAGAAGAAGAATATTATTAAGATCGAGAAAAAATCAAAGATTGACCTTTGGTGATCAATGAACCAACTCGCGTTGTTTTTTATTTTATTAAGAAGAGACAAATATGATTTTTACAAAAATCTTTTTATCTGAGATTATTTCGGATAAGAATCTGTTTTGAATCAGGCATTTTATCAAGGAATCTTCGGTTAGGCTTTTTCTTTTCTTATCATTTTCCCAGAGGTGAATTCTATTATGTTAAGCTATTCACCTCTGGGGAAAAATCCATCCAAAACCAATCTCCCCTCCCCATTTAATCCCATAAACCTCAGAAATTCTTCCACCGTTCCCGACTCCTTCCGCCCATTCCACCTCTCAACCTTCTCATAATACCGACTATCTTCTCTAAGCTCAATTTTAACATTCTTAATAACCTCCTCCAGAGAGGATCTTCTTCTCCTTTTACAAGAGCAGCTTACTATTCGATTGAGTTTTACTTTCAGCGGCTTATCACCATGGTCAAGATCTATCATATAAGGAAACGTTCTGCAGGTCATAGGACGATGGCTATAAATCAAACAATTATTCTTATTATCCAGAAAAATACACCTGGAAAGTCGCTTACGAAGACCCATTGCACGTTTCCCATGCACAAATTTTATCCAAATACCAGATTCAGGATCATAATCCATTTCATTCATCGAATAAAATCGCACTATTCGCTCTGCTGGTTTTTTAAGAGCTTTACAGATACGCTTTACATCACTATCAGTAACAGGTACAATTGGCTCTCTGCAGCAGATCGAACATCTGCTGCACTCCACCGTTGTATATAAAGAGCTTCCTGAGGAATTAATCATACATGCAGATATCGTCTACTTGTTCAGTATTCATTAAAATTCCATCAGATATGATTCGATGAACATATCAATATCACCGTCAAGTACTGCCTGCGTGTTCGATGTTTCGGCATCTGTCCGGTGATCCTTTACCATATTGTAAGGATGCAATACATAAGAGCGAATCTGGCTTCCCCATTCGATCTTTTTCTTTTCTGCCAACTTTGATTCACGTTCTTTTTCTTCGATTTCCTTATAATACTGGCGTACACGCGCTTTAAGAAGACGCATCGCTGTAGCACGGTTTTTTATCTGTGAACGCTCATTCTGACAGGCCACAACAATATTTGTGGGAATATGGGTAATACGTACGGCACTGTCGGTTTTATTGACATGCTGACCACCCGCTCCACTGGACCTGTATGTATCAATCCTTAAATCCTTCTCATCAATCTCATAATCATCGATCTCTTCAATAATCGGATATGCATATACCGATGCAAAAGATGTGTGCCTGCGGGCATTGGAATCAAAAGGGGAGATACGTACCAGTCGATGCACACCACTTTCTGCTTTTAAATGACCATAGGCATATTCACCCTGAACCTCTATGGTCACACTTTTAATTCCAGCTTCATCTCCAGGAAGCTCATCAAGAATGGTATAGGAAAATCCCTTACGTTCCATCCAACGAATATACATGCGGTAAAGCATATTGGCCCAATCACAAGATTCTGTACCACCAGCACCACTATGCACAGTCAAAATGGCAGGAGCATTGTCATCCTGACCGCTTAATTTATGTAGAAACTCAATATGAGAAATCTCTTTTTTAAGTATTTCTGTCTGTTGTTTCAGCTCAGAAAGAGTGTCATTATCATCCTCAAGTTTTGCCAGATCAAAAAACTGCTGAATCTCATCAATTTCTATGGCCGCTTTCTGCCAGGGCTCGATTATTCGCTTTGCTTCTTTAATATCCTTTAATACCTTTTGAGCTTTATTTGAATCATTCCAAAAATTTTCCTGTGCGCTTAATGCTTCCAGTTCAGCTACCAAAGACATCTTTTTATCTATGTCAAAGGTACCTCCGAAGGCTGTCGACACGTTTTTTCAGTTCACTTATTACAGACTGTTCTAATAATTCCGCCATTCTTTATCCTCCTATTTTAATTTCAAAAAATAGTTTCTGGTGTATCTGGCTGCTTCTCAATCTACTGAGATCTGACCTGAAAAGATAGTATTTCAGCCGCATAATCATGTTTTTTCTTTATCCATTATACTAGAAATCATTACCAATATGCCCCATAGATTGGATAAGTTTTATGCTTTCCATACACCATATTGTAGTAACTCCAATTTTTTTAAAGCTTGACTATCCTCCCCTTGGGCCGTTATATTTATAGGGTTATTTCAATCTGTGCAATCCAATTAAATTATCGAAATAAAGCGGAAAACCTGATCCGGACGATTCAATAGACACTGGGTTACAATTCAGTTCACCCCTCTTTCGGACCCAATTCGGTAGCGAAAGGTGATTAAAAACCGAAAACCCACGATTACCTCAAAAAATCACCTGGTTCAGGAATAAAAATAAATCCAAAAAGACCTGTTGAATGCCAAAGGAGCAGGACCCCATGTCCATTTCAAAGAGCAGCACTGAAGCTAAACCTGTAACTGCATCAGTTTTCACAGAAAGAGATATTATGTCTGAGGTTCAATCCCGGGAATCATTAAAGGAACGACTACTCAAGAAAAAAGCTGTTTTAAGCGATAATGCCCGAACTGTACTTGAAAAACGATACCTTAAAAAAGATGAGAACGGAAAGGTTATCGAAACCCCTGAAGAGATGTTTTTCCGGGTTGCTGAAAACATTGCCATTGCTGAAAAAATATTTAATCCTAACATTAGTACGGATACCTGGACCGAAAAGTTTTACACAATTATGACGGATCTTGATTTTCTTCCTAATTCACCTACTCTTATGAACGCCGGTCGGGATCTGCAACAGCTTTCCGCCTGTTTTGTTCTGCCAGTAGGTGATTCGATGGAGGATATCTTTACGGCAGTAAAAAATACTGCTCTCATTCATAAAAGCGGAGGAGGAACCGGCTTTTCCTTTTCTAATATTCGTCCTAAAAACGACCGGGTAAAATCAACCAAAGGTATCTCTTCGGGTCCACTATCGTTTATGCGGGTTTTCGATATTGCTACAGAAACAGTAAAACAGGGTGGAACACGCCGAGGTGCCAACATGGGTATCCTAAATTGCTCACACCCGGAAATCATGGATTTCATTGAGATGAAGGAGAAAGACGGATATCTCTCCAATTTTAATATCTCTGTAGGAATTACCGATGAGTTTATGGAAGCACTTAAGAGAGATGAGGAATATCCACTGCGAAATCCCAGAACCGGTGAAATAATGGGACGCCAGAAAGCCTCTAAGGTGTTTAAAAGAATCGTTGAACTTGCCTGGAAAAATGGTGAACCAGGAGTAGTTTTTCTGGATAAAATCAATAAAGCTAATCCAACTCCGCATGTGGGCAGAATGGAAAGTACCAATCCCTGTGGCGAACAGCCTTTGCTTCCGTATGAGTCCTGTAATCTTGGCTCTATCAATCTTGCCCATATGATTACTGAAAACAACGGCAAGAAGGTCATCGATTATGCTAAATTGGGAGAGACAGTTAGTACCGCGGTTCGTTTTCTGGATAATGTTATTGAAATGAACAAATATCCTCTTCCGGAAATAGAAAAAATTACCAAAGGAAACCGCAAAATCGGGTTGGGTGTGATGGGGTTTGCAGATCTGCTTATTGAGTTTGGAATTCCCTATAATTCACATGCTGCAGCCAGTCTGGCAGAAGAGATAATGAAATTTATTCAGAGTGAAGGGCAGAAAATGTCTGCATTTCTGGCCAGAGAAAGAAGTGTTTTCCCCAATTTCAAAGGATCGATCTACGATCATGAAAACGGGCTTCAAATGCGCAATGCCACTGTAACTACCATAGCCCCAACCGGTACTATCAGCATGATTGCAGGATGTTCGAGTGGTATAGAACCTCTGTTTGCTATCGTTTATGAAAAAAACGTTCTTGACGGAAAAAGATTGCTTGAGATCCATCCGGCATTTAAAAAAGTCGCTCAGGAAGAAGGCTTTTATTCTGAAGAACTGATGAAACTGGTCGCAGAAACAGGCAGTCTTAATAAAATTTATGGAATACCAAAAAGAATACGAGATATTTTTGTAACTTCACATGATATCGAACCTCGCTGGCATATTACTATCCAGGCTGCATTCCAGAAATACACCGATAATGCAGTTTCCAAAACGGTCAATTTCCGTAAAGAAGCTACAGTTTCAGAAGTAGAAGAAGTCTTTCGTTACGCCTACGACCTCAACTGCAAAGGTGTAACTGTATACCGTGATGGTTCCCGGCAAAATCAGGTTATTACCACTGGTGCTTCAGGGGGAGCTGTCACCATTGTAGGAGATGATACCGGAAGAACAATTCATCCACGCCCTAGACCTGCAGTAACCCACGGAAGAACCTATAAGACTAAAACCGGTTGCGGCACTCTTTATATTAACATCAATTCAGATAATTACGGGCTTTGTGAAGTTTTTACACAGATGGGAAAATCTGGTGGTTGCGCTGCGTCCAATTCAGAAGCCGTTTCCAGACTGATTTCACTGGCACTACGTTCCGGTATCGATCCAAAATCCATAGTGACTCAGTTGCGAGGTATCCGTTGCCCGATTCCAACCTGGCATGATGGTGAAATGATCCTCTCTTGTGCGGATGCTATCGGGCGAATTCTGGAAAAGGCAATTGCAGATATCCACGGTCCACAAGCACCGCAATCCCAGATCACTTTCTCCAGTTTGGATATGGGTTATTGCCCTCAATGCCCCGAATGTGGCGGTATCATGGAAAATGAGAGCGGGTGTGCGGTCTGCAAGAGCTGTGGATTCTCTAAATGTGGATGACATTTAAAATAAATTCATTAACTAACGAGTACCGGAATAACTATTTATTCCCGGTTTCGTTTGCTCATGGCCATTAAAACCAGGTAATTAATTTATCGAGTAATCAGAATCCTTTTTGCCACCTGAAATCTCATAAGCTAATCATTGGGACCTGCTTCTGCCTAAAAAGAGCTAAATTTTCTTTTATTGAATAGAAGAAATTGCCTAAAATTAAAGGATGAGTGGCATTTTATTTGCTTAGGTGCATAGAATATCTGAGTTGTCAATTGATGGTGGGAAACAAATTTTGAACCGGCCATTTTCCCCAGAGGTGAATTATTAACAAGAAAGAAATCACCTCTGGGGAAGCCCCTCCCGCCCCAAAATATCTTCAATTCCCTCAACACTGTAAATTCCTCCATTTTATATTAAAGTCATCCTGGCAAATTTCTGGCATCAATTGTTATGTTGCTGGGATTTGGAATAATAGCAGTTCCAACCGGAATCGTCACCATCGAATACAACCGTATTTCGAAACTAAATGCAATTTCTCAGGTGTACCTTACTTGTGGTGGATATAACGACTCTAATGCTTTTCTTTGTAAGTATTGCAGAAAACGCCTATGAATCCGCTCCTGCATTAACGGTTAAAATTTGGACCACCTTTATAGCTCAAAATTACTGCAGGTTTTATATTTATCACAATAACGCTTTTATGATCTTACTGGTTTCCAGATTATTTTTATGAATCAATAAAGAGATTTTCTATGGAAAAAAAATCATCTGCAGAAGGCATTGAAATCAGTCGATATGAGCTTGTTTCTTTTATCGATGAGCTGCTTAATACCAGCCGGTACAAGGACTACTCCTGCAATGGGCTTCAGGTACAGGGTGCTAAAATGATAAGCAAGGTCGCACTTCTGGTGGATGCCTCCTTACAGGGTTACCAGCTTGCACTGGAAAAAAAGTGTCAATTGATCGCCGTTCACCATGGAATTATCTGGGATGGAATCAAATCTGTCAGCGGAAGCTCCTATAATCATTTAAAATTCCTTATCGAAAACAACCTCAACCTTTATGCTTCACATCTGCCACTCGACCTTCATCCTGAAATTGGCAATAATGCCCGACTGGCTGCAATACTGAATATGACCAGACTGAAATCCTTTGGCAATTATAAAGGAATAGATATCGGATTTGAAGGATTATTAGAAAAATCTACCGATCTGGATACTATCGTTAAGACACTGAACGAAAAGCTTGATACACAATGTACCGTCCTTCCATTTGGTAAAAAAAATATCTCAAAAGTTGCTGTTGTTTCCGGTGGTGCTGCAGACCTTTTGACTGAGGCAATTAGAAAAGAAGCAGACTGTTATATTACTGGTGAACCTGCTCATTATAATTATCATGAAGCATTGGAAAATAACATCAATGTAGTTTATGCGGGACATTATCATACCGAAAAGCCAGGTATTCAGGCTTTGGGAAAAGTATTGCAGGAACGTTTCAGAATCCAAACCGAATTTATCGATATTCCAACACCCATTTAACAACATTTTTACCCATCATTTTCATGTTATTGGTAATTAATATATTTTGTCTGGAAAAATTGAAAATCTGGAGTCTCTAAAAAAAATGGCCACTAAAAAAATCATTATTCCTATTATTAACTATTCTTCTGCCAAGGGAAGAAAGTACTTGCAGAAAATAACCACCTCTCGTATTACAAGTAATAAAAAAACCACTTTTCTGGTTGAAAAAATTATAAATGATGTCAGGGATAATGGAGAAAGTGCCCTTTTTAGTTATACCGAAAAATATGACAAGATCAAACTCACTGCCAGAAAAATGAAAATTTCGGAAGATGAGATTTCCGTAAGTGCAAAACAGATTCATCCTGAGCTTAAAACTGCCATAGATGAAACAGCAAAACGAATTGAAGCCTATCATCGTAAACAGTTAAGGGAAGGCTTCGAGTTTCAAAGCGGTGAGGGGACTCTCGGTCAGATTATTCGTCCTTTGTCAAGAGTTGGTGTATATATTCCAGGTGGCCATACCATCTATCCATCCAGTGTTCTCATGGATATAATACCCGCACAGATTGCTGGGGTTAAAGAAATTGCAGCTGTAACTCCACCAAGGGAGCAGCTCGATCCCGGAGTAGCTTATGCCTTAAAGCTTTTAAACATAACTGAAATCTACCGCATCGGAGGAGCTCAGGCAATTGCTGCTCTGGCTTATGGAACAAAAACAATCAAGCCGGTCGAAAAAATTGTTGGCCCCGGTAATCCTTTTGTAGCAACTGCAAAAAAGCTGGTATATGGTGTGGTTGACATCGACTCAGTAGCCGGGCCCAGTGAGGTAGCAATCATCGCCGATGATTCTGTTGATCCCACCTGGGTTGCACTGGATCTTTTGGCTCAGGGAGAGCATGGTTCCGGAGATGAGCTGGCAATCTGTGTTTGTGAAGATAAAGAGTTTGCTGAAAAAATTGCAGAAGCCCTGATCAGAGAAATCGAAACGTCACCTGTAAAAAAAGTATTTCAGGCACTCCCTGAACATGCAATTTCTATCTTTGTTGCATCCTCCAGAGATGAAAGTATCGCACTGATTAATGAATTCGCTCCTGAACATCTACAGATAATGACCAGAAATTACAGAGAGGATCTTAATAAAATTCAGAATGCCTCAGCGATATTTTTAGGACCTTACACACCGGTTGCTCTGGGAGATTATTTTGTGGGTACGAACCATGTTCTGCCCACTGGTGGTGCTGCCAGATATGCCTCACCGTTGGGAGTCGAAAGTTTCACAAAGAGAATATCTGTTGCAGAAGTAACTCCTGAAGGACTGGATCTGGCGGCTCCATTTGTAAGTGTCTTCGCCAGAGCCGAAAACTTTGTTCATCATGCGCTCAGTGTCGAAAGAAGAGAAATTAATCCATAAATATCACACTGCATTTTAAAAGGGACTGTCTGATCTTAAGGCTAAAACTATAAAAATGTCTGTCTTTATAAGTATGTGGCGTTAGTGATTTTCACATCGCTGCAAACCACAATCTATCTTTACTGCTGTTCAATATTGCATTCTTTTTGTAAAGCTTCCGGAACGGTTTTTTTATCTTTTTTAATCTTTAATAGCCGAAAAAATAATACCAGTAAAGAGAACGTTAAATATCCTTAAAATCGGGAAAAAGATGTTTTATATTCCATGTAATACTAAAAGTGGTTTTGGAATCTTAGGGTGGTAATTATTGATAAAGAGATGATAATGATCCTTTCATTCCCATTAATAATAGATTTGGGATATAATTACATGCAATAGTTGGTTGGCGTTACACCTACATTTATAATGAATTCAAGTTTTCTTGCGGGAGTGTTTGAGAATAAAACTGCGATAATGTAATATTTGATTATGTATTAATTCTGTAAAAAACCAATTACTTCTTTTCTGGAAAAATCATGTTGCAAAATCCGCTTTTTATTGTTTCAGGTCTTTCCATGGTTGCCGGACTTGTCTTTCTTTTTGCTGCTTTCAGAAACCTGAAAAATTTTAAACTTGTGAGATTCTTCAGAAATTCCATTTCGATGATTATCTGCTTTTTGATCACTGCAAGCTCAGGGCTGATTCTGATTGCAAATCATGCTTACAGCTCTTTTTCCAAAGAGACCTTGGCTGCGATTGTCACCATTAAACCACTAAGAAACCAACAGTTTCTGGCCTGTGTCAGCTTACCTGACAGTAGCAGTACCAAGTATGACATTTCAGGTGATATGCTTTACATCGATGCACATATTTTAAAATGGAATCCGATTCTGAACCGAATAGGGATTCACACCAGCTATAAACTCGACCGTATCGGAGGTCGTTACAACTCAATTTCTGATGAACAGGAAAAACCTCGGTCAATCTATTCCCTGGGAAAGAGAAAAATTATCGATATGTACTCGCTGCGTAAACGTTTTCTGGCACTCAAACCTTTACTTGATGCGCAGTATGGGTCTGCAACATTCATTGGTGCGCAAAAAACATCAGTCTTTCATGTCATGGTCTCTACCAGCGGACTTCTAGTCCGGGAAAACTCGGAGCCTCCAAAATAATTATCACTGATTTTTTTCTATCACCAGTTTTAATATGTCCCAATCGCCTTAACTACTCCATTAATTACAGCCATTGATCCTTTTGTAGCCGGACTTAAACCTAAATCCGCAGTTGAACGCGGCGCATATGCATACCCGTCTTGCGTCCGATAACAACAACAGCTACTATAAAAATAAGAGTAAATAAGGCTGCTACCGATTTCATTAACCTGTTTATAAAATTTTCATTATATGATTTTAAACTGGTTTTCAGATAACATCAGATATAGTAATGCGAATTACACCTGCCATACAGTTATAACCTGCTTTAATTAAAACTTGTTCTGAAAAGAGAAATCAAATTCTAAAAACAGTGCTGTAGAAATGTTTTGCGACAGGTGAAATAATTCTTATTTAAGGTATAATGAAGAAATTTTCATATACGATACATCTGTTATTGTAAGCACATTGAATTGTGGACTGGAGGCGATCAGTTGAAACATCGATTGAGTAAAACCCGGGGAGATAGTCTTATAACC
This sequence comes from uncultured Fibrobacter sp., assembly GCA_964411655.1. Classification (GTDB taxonomy): domain Bacteria; phylum Fibrobacterota; class Chitinivibrionia; order Chitinivibrionales; family Chitinispirillaceae; genus JAAYPC01. Next base: position 63,740 of record CAYPMS010000001.1, on the reverse strand, counting down.
AGCCTGCGATTTAATCTATTGAACCGATTAAATAATATTCCGCCATATACGCTTTTGAAAAGAAAATTATACCTTTGTATGGAAAAAAAGCGAAATTACTTAAAATTATCTATATTACCAGAAAAACCTCAAAACCTATACACAATTATTACGGTTTATGTATAAAACCCTGCTGATCCTTTTTACTCTTTTTTCCACAGTTTTGGGCTTTAAGGAAATAAATCCTGATACTTTAGCTCGATGGCTTAAGGGGAATGCTTCTTCTGATTTTATTCTTATTGACCTAAGAGAAACCAATGAACTTACAACCATTATAGGTTCTGAGAATTGTGGTGCTTATAATTTCCCTTACAGATCAAAGGTCTTTGATAATATTGTTGAAATACTTCCTAAAGATACTTTGATAATTCTTTATTGTGCCAACGGTAACCGTAGCAAACAAGCCGCTTTAGAGCTCGATACGCAATTCTCCAATATTTACTCTCTTATTGGTGGAATGAATTCCTGGAAAGGTCCTACTCTTCCAGGAAATCAGATGAAATCCCCCGATTTGTTTCCGGAGGTAATCTGTATGCCGATTGCAGTTTTACCACCTAAAAAATGCAAATCATCACCTGAAACACACTCTTTAACCGGCAGAAGAATTAATCTGCAGGGGAAGGTATGCAGTACAGTTTCCCCCGGTATGCTTATCACTACCAACAAGCGAATTATCATTGTCAAACCAAAAAATAAATAAGTCATTGATTGCCGATTTGGAGTTTTCTGTTTCAAATTGTTTAAGTATCAACAAACATAAAGATATAAATCAGCAATAACCCTAACAATAGGGCATATAAATCATGAATAATTACATTAAGGGAATTTACAATTATTGTGACCGATGGTGTGAGAAATGTGCATTTACCGCCAGATGTTATTCATTCGCATTTGAAAAAAAACTGACCGAAGCTACTAATGAAAATATTTTGGATAAAGATGCGCTCTGGAGACTGGTCCAAAACTTTTACTCAGAAATGGTACCCACAGAAGGCGATTTTGATATTAGTGATTTGATTCATTTTGAAGATTTGCCCGAATTTAATATCAATGCGGACTTCCAGGAAATTAACGCTAGAAATGAGGAAGAAGAGAACTTTCTTTTTAAGGCAGCGCAATCTTATGCCTGCGAGACACATAAATGGATTGAAACTTATGCCGATGAAGCAAACTTGCAGGTTCTTGATAATAATAAAAAAGAAGTTTTAATTGATGCTGTTGAAATCGTACAAAGATATGCCTTTTTCATCTCAGCAAAACTGCTTAGAGCTCTAGATATCGAGAGTATTGACGAAATACCGGTAAACTCAGATGAAAATGGCTCTGCCAAAATTGCACTTATCGCTATAAGCCGATCTATTGCCGCATGGAGCGTTATCCGTTCTTTCAAAATTGATCAAGACAGCTCTGCCGGACTCCTTGGTCAATTGATAACCTTAAGACGTCATGTTGAGCAGATTTTCCCAAGAGCCATGGAATTTATCCGTCCCGGTTTTGATACAGAGTAGAAATATGGCAAGGCAGGTTTATTTTTAAAATGCTGGTTCTGTATTATTTGTGAAGATCATTCATTGGTTTGTGAACTATATAGTATCCACTGTTGATTTTTGCTTTATTTGTACTGTTTACCATTCGTCCTGTCAGATCAAATACCTCTACCGCATATGGAAAGTGCTTTCCGTTTCTGGAAAACATTATTTCACTATGAGTTTGTCCGGAAATAAGAAGCTGCCGTGTATTATTTGCAGGCATGCTAATATTGACTATACCTGAATCCACCTTTATAATATCCCACATCTGGCAAGTTTCTCCATTAAATTCCCAGTGCCGGATTCTGGATCCATCCGTTGTTTCAGCATAATAAACTTCCAGCATCCTGTTGTTGCCTTTGTTAACTACATAAAAGCTTCCATTCCCCGCACCGGTAATCTTCCATCTCTGGTTTTTACCACCCCAATAAGAATACTGGATCACATTATCACTCGACATAACTGCATCCAAAGCCAAACTGCTGTTGCGGTTTATTATCTGGTAAACACCACGCTCGACTTCCAAAATTTTCCACTGCTGGGCATGACTTCCATTTTCGGTATTCTGCTGAATATTGGCATGGTTTTCTGTCGATGCATCTGCCACTTCCATCAGTTTTCCGCTGTGCCTGGCTTTGAATTTGTAAAATGCATTTTCATCAAAGAGTGCAGGACCGATAGATTCGACTCCCAAAGTATCCTGCACTATTTTTTTCATCGTGCCGTCTTCATTATAATAGAGATAATTAATCTGAACCGATCTTTCCCAGGGTACACCTTCGGAAAGATAATCGGTATGATACACGAAGTACCATTTGCCTTTAAATTCAATAATACCTGCATGGTTAGTACCTGTCCCGGCATATCCATTCAGTGTCCCTTTATATTCCCATGGGCCCAGAGGATTTGAACTTATCGCATAGTCTATATTAGAAGGCCAGTTATCACCAGAACTGTTATAAGCTGCATAGGAGTAATAATAGATACCGTTTCTTTTGTGTACCCATGATGCTTCAAAAAAACGGTTTAACCCTTGAGGTGTAGTAATGGGACCATCTATTTCGATCATATTATTTTTCAGTTTGGCCTGCCTTGCAACGCGATCGGTTCCCCAATAGATGTAGGCTTGCCCGTCATCATCTATAAATACAGCTGGGTCGATGTTATCATCTCCGGGGCAGGCACCCGGTGTTTTAATAGAAATCAATGGCTTGCCTAAAGCATCCCTATAGGGTCCCAGAATACTGTCTGCAACAGCAACACCGATCTCTCCGGAATCACAGATATAAAAATAGAATTTTCCATTTCGCTCAACACAGTGGGCAGCCCAGCCCTGATGAGGATTGAGCCATGTAATATCGGCTACAGCCAACACTTCGCCATGATCTGTCCAGTTTACCATATCAGAAGATGACAAAACATGCCAGCCATTCAGAGTCCAGCCACTTCCACCCTCATCGTGGCCGGTAAAAATGTAAAACCGGTTATTATGTACAATCGGTGCCGGATCGGCTGTAAATATGTGGCGAACCAATGGGTTATCTGCATATATTGCTATCAGGTAATTAAAAATGAAGAAATAAAGAAGCTTATATGACAATTTTGAGTATTCTGCTATCATATACAGCTTCTCCTTTATTGCGTCAAACCAAGGTTTTTTTGTGGTTTAAAACCGTATTGGCTACATGATAATACGTCATTTTCTGGCCATAAAAATTCCATATTCCCACAGATTTTTTTTCATGGCAAAATACTGATTCCAAAGTGCATCTGTGGGATACTGCCTGATTCTGAAGACTCTGTCCAGAAGATGCAACGGTAAAAATGGTAAAGAAACATATAGCATAATCCGTGAAGTCTTTTTAACATAGGGAGTTACATTGCGATAAAAAGTCTCGCTGAACCCGGCCTCCCGCCCATATTTGCTAAACTGTTCAGGGGTTATCAGATTATTTACAAGCCATCCGTCCATCCAGCGCTTCATCAGCCAGGCATCTCTTCCCTCATAATGCTCCCTGCTGGCGAATCCATCCCCAATTATTAATCTCCCATTCTCTTTAAGCACCCTGTAGGCTTCTTTGATAAAATCTTTTTTACTGTCGGCATAACAGATACTTTCCAGGCCCCATACCGCAGTAAAGGTCTTGTCTTCAAAAGAAGTATGCATATAGTCCATTCTGTGAAACTCTACCAGATGTCTTACGCCTGCTCTTTCAGCATTGCGATAAGCCAGATCAACCTGACGGGGAGTAATCGTAATACCGGTTGCCCTGCAATTGTAAGTTTTTGCCAGAAAAATGCTTGCTCCACCCACTCCACAACCTGCATCCAAAACATGATCTTCACTGGTTATCTGAGCGGTTTTTGCCATAACCTGATTAAAACGTAACGATGCCTGTCGCTGAGTTTTCACACCTTCCTCCCAGAAACCATAATGCATGTTAGGTCCCCAGAGTTTATAGGCAAATTCGTTATGATGGTAATAATCAATAATATCCTTTTCAGTCCATTGCATAGTAAAAAACACCTCAATTGTTTGGGTAAATTACTTTAAAGACTGTTAAAATTTTTTATTATAAAAATAGTTGTGGGCACCCGAAAAGTCGTAAAATATAAATTTAGTTCCCTGATCCTTTTGACAAAAACATCTCTGAAGCAATAAATACTGATAAATCAATTCTGATTATTGTAGGAATTGGCAGACTCTTCCAATCTTCTTTATTCAACAAACAAGAAAATTGAGAAATACAACTTAATTTTCTCTTTTACTATTCAGAAACTGCAGTCTGTGCACGAAGTAAATCATTGAGAGTAAGAATCCCTGATATGACAGTGTTGTCACGATCAGTAATTATGAGGAAATTGTGAGGAGTGCAGATAAAAAGATCTGCAGCTTCCTTTACAGTTGTGTTTTCATTCGTGATACAGGACTTTGATGGTTCAAGTTTCCGCTTATCGGATAGAAATTGGATTATTGCCTCTCTTGTCACTACTCCTGAAATAATTCCATTCTGAATAATTGGGAAGATCTTATAAGGCGTATTAGAAATAACAGTTTGAAGATACTTCGGATCTGTGGATTCTATCACAACTGGCTTCCTGTTCATTATCTGAGAAACCGGCAGATCTTGCCAGCTCTGAAGATCACGTGGTGGTTTTATCTTTATCAGTTCGTGCCCATCCTGCAGCAGTAAGTCATCGTAAAAATTGTGTTTCATTCCAGCCCATCTGGCCACAAACTGACTGATTACTGCACTGAGCATAAGGCCAGGAATGATTTCAAACTGGTGAGTCATCTCAAAGACAATCAGTGTAGAAGTTAAAGGTGCCCTGATTACTGCTCCCAGGCAGGCACTCATCCCAACTGAAGAAAGTATAACATGGTCTGACAATGTAGTGGGTAGCCACAAACCAGCAATTGCAGAAAAAAAACCTCCGCATAGTCCACCAATAAAAAGAGTGGGTGAGAAGATTCCACCACAACCACCAAAACTGTAGCTGACAACTGTCGCTATCAGTTTTCCCAAAACCAGTATTCCTGCAATCCACCAGACAGTGCCATTAACCAGTGATTCTGAAAGATCATTATAACCAAGTCCGAAAATACCGATTTTTCCGGTGATAAGAAAAACGGTTACTCCAATAATCCAGGTGAACAGTCCACCAATACAGGGATTTAGCCATACCGGTAATTTCCTGGGCCTACGGACTGCCGGTCGTAAACACAGAATAGCTTTATGAAAAAGCACCCCCAGAAAAGAAGCAACCAATGCCACTAAAGGTATAAGGAAAGAAGCAGAATATGAGCAGGATTCAACATGAGGAAGTAAAAAGGAAGGCTGTTTGCCAACCAGTGCATAAACTGTTATCGCTCCAAAAAGAGAAGCAAGTACTACTCTTCCCAGATATTTTGTATTCAGATCATTTATCAACTCTTCAACGCTGAAGGTTATGGCCGCAAGAGGGGTGTTAAAAGCAGCAGCCAATCCTGCCGATGCACCAATAACACAGGCTGCACGACGCTGACGTTTAGCAGAACCGGTATAACCGGACAGAAAAGATGATACCCCACTACCTAAAAATACAGTTGGCCCCTCTCTGCCAAGACTTGTGCCACCACCTATACTAATAATTCCAGCGATAAATTTAACTATTACATCTTTTATCGGAATATAACCCAGCTCTTTCCAGTAAGCTGCTTTTACCTGGGGGATACCACTACCAGCTGCACTGGGAACCTTTTTTAAAAGAAGTGAAACCAGAACGGAAGATATCATGATGAATAAAAAACTCAAAATGACAAAACTCATTCTGGATGAGGCGGATGCTTTCAAATACAATATCCTATAAAGAAAATTTATCGATACCATGAAAAGAACCGCTCCAACTGCTGCAGCCAAACTTAAAACTATTGTTTGGAGGACAATCTGTGCATCTTGCGGAAGCTTTAAAAAGAAGGATAATCGGTTTTTTAAACTATTTGAATTCATTTTAATCCGGCTTGCCCGACATCTTCTCGTGCGTAAGCGAAGCTGGAGAATGGGTATCACTTGAGTTTTTGGAATCAGTTACATCAAATTCAAGTATCTCTGGTTGGTTATGGGATATTTTGCCTTGATATCTCTGCTTTTCTGTTTCAGAAAGCGATGCAATTTCATCGCGTATCTCTTTCATGAAAGCTTCACGGGTTACCTGTTTCATCCTCTTCAGTATTCTTTGAATTTCCAGGACCCCTGCAACATTCACCCCTTTTACTACAGTCAGATAGTGTACATACGCCAAAACATCGATATCTTTTATGGAATATAAACGACGTTTTCCACTTGTTCTCATGGGCGCTATAATACCGCGTTCCTCATAAAAACGTAACATACGCGGTTTAATACCAAGCATTTCCGCAGCAGCACTTATGGGAAATATAGGCTGGTCCTGATCAATGTCGAGAAAGGAAGGCATTTTTATAATAAAAGGTAAAATTTTCCTTAATTATTGATTGTTAGACAAAATATATCATGCATGATATCTGTAAGTCAAATTTTAATTACCATGGAATTGTTAAGAAAGTTGACAATTGACTGATATTTTATTATTTATAGTTTAATACCAAGAGTTCTTCTTCAGAACCAATGCATGTCTGTATTCAGCCAGCTATAAATCTTATAAAAAATTAAACAGATTGATTATCTCATTTAAAAAAGGAAATAACATGCAATCTTTCACAGGATACTCTCACCATAGCATAAAAAACGCATCTGACCAAATCGAAAGAAATCCTCAGAATATTCAAATGAATACTAATGTTCCAGAGATGCAATGGATACCTTCGGAAATAGTGACCAGAGATTTAGCTGATCTTTTTCTGCAACTGCGAAAAGCAGATCCTGTAGTTTTTGAAATCCTCTCGCAGAGCATGTCTCTTCAGGACGCCCGTGAAAAGCTGGAAATCTATCTCAATAAAAAAGAATCAAAATGTTTCAATCCCGACTCCTCTTTTACTGCTGCTTCATTCAATATATCCGAGTGCAGTAATGCTAAAGAATGCATACGGGTTTTCAAAAATATTATCCGTATAGAGAATGAAAGGCGGACCGGATTTTCAGCATTGCAGTGTTTGCGAAATGCAGTTCAGAAAGGAAATTTGAACCGGATAAGTCGCCCTTTTATCAGTGAGATAATTTCACTTCTGTATGGAATCAATGGGAAAGGGCTGTCATTTCTTATTTCTGAAAATGAACCGGATTGTTTTTCCAGACATAAATCATTTCTTAATGCCCAGGCACTGGTCATGAATGACAAATTTTCTTCTTTTGTAAAAGGTACCGATCCATCAATGATATCCCGTCAGAAAATGGTTAAGAAAAGAATTCTTGAGTACTATAATGTAGATGAATCAAACTGGGATAATTACCATTGGCACCTCGCAAACCTTTTCCGCAGCAAAGATGCCCTTTCCTCTATTATTCATCTGGAAAAGGATGAAATCGCTGGTTTATTAATAGCTGAGAAGGAGAATATCCCTGTTCAGATCACTCCTTACTATCTGTCCCTTTTTAATCCGGATGGACGTGATGAAAGTGACAGGGCTGTAAGGGCACAGATAATTCCATCACTTGAATATTGCAGAACGGTGGCCACAAACAGGGCAAACGGAAAAACAATGGATTATATGGGTGAAAGCCTTACCAGCCCGGTTCAGGGAATTACACGTCGCTATCCCTCAATCGTTATTCTTAAAGTTTTCGATTCCTGTCCCCAGATCTGTGTTTATTGCCAGAGAAACTGGGAAATCAAGGATATCGAACAGGCCTTTTCTGCTCAATCAAGACTGGATTCTGCTCTAAAGTGGATAAAGAATCACAAAGAGATTACCGAAGTGCTGGTTACTGGTGGAGATCCTTTGACATTAGACAACAAATCTCTTGACTCCATTCTGTGCAGAATCGCAGATATGAAACATATCGAACGGATCCGTATAGGTACTCGCACGCCGGTCACTCTTCCACAAAGGATAGATGAAGGTTTTCTGAATCTGCTCAGATCATACCACAAGCCAGGTAGCAGGGAACTGGCAATAATGACTCATGTGGAACATCCTGTGGAGTTAACCCCAGATACACTTAAAATAATTACCAGTATTAATCAATGCGGAATAAATGTTTACAATCAGCAGGTTTTTACTTATTACAACAGCAGAAAGTTTGAAACCGCTTTCCTCAGAAAATGTCTGAAAATCAGCGGAATAGATCCATATTATACTTTCAATACTAAAGGGAAAGAGGAAACTGCCGATTTCAGAGTACCAATAGCCCGTCTGCTTCAGGAGCGTAAAGAGGAAGCCAGACTGCTTCCTGGGATAGTGCGATCAGATGAGCCGGTCTTTAATGTTCCGCGAATTGGAAAGTCCCATCTGCGAGCCTGGCAGGACCATGAGCCTATTATGATTCTGCCGGATGGAAAGCGGGTTTACCGCTTTATTCCATGGGAATCAAGACTTACCGTATCAAATGATTATTTATACACAGATGTTTCCATCTATGATTACCTCAAAAGACTTTACCTGGATGGAGAAGATATAGATCAATACCGCTCAATCTGGTATTACTTTTGAAAACAGGAAACAATGCAGTATGGATCTTTTTTAAGATTTCTCTTTTCTGAGAATCTTGTAATAACAGTGGCTTTTTCAAGCGATGGCATCGGAGCCAACCAGTACGTATGAAGTCACTTCTCTGGTTTCCTCTGCATCTGCTTCTGCAACATTAAGCAGATGATCCTTTACCCGACGATATCCTGCAAGTACATCCGGGAAAAGTGTACAAATAAGGGGATCAACCTGAGTCGTTGATAATTTACTTAAATGACGGGATCGCATACGGCGAAACAGATGAGTAATTGCTTCTGCCCGTGGTTTGGCAGTTATGAGTATGTTGGTATTGCGGTTCTTATGTGCCTCAAAAACCAGCTTGTAATAATCCTGTACAGCAGTATGAAGTTCCAGTATATCCTTCATCTCTTCTTCGTCAAACGAAAGCTTGGCATTTTGCAGACGCAGATGTAATTTCAGAATCACCACTATATAATCACTTACCGATTCATATTCATCAGAACGGCGTAACTGCTCCTGAGCTTCTTTGGCCAAAGTAGAAATGAGACCCTGCGAAAGAAGCTGAGTCAGGAATACTGTAATCTCCTCTTGCATTCTGTCCAGTAATTCTTCCTGGCTGAAAAGTGCATTTATCTTTTCTTTTTTGCTGGTGCCATTCTCAGTCACAATTTCGCGAAGCACTGTCAGCATACTGCCTACCACTTCACCCATGCGTAATACTTCGCGTCGGGACTGCTCTATAGCTACTACCGGGGTTTCCTGAAGTCTCTTATCCAGTTTTGTAAGCACAGGAATTTCAACGGCCAGTTTATCTTTAAATAACATCTGAAGCATTTTGGCTAAAATTTGAGTAAATGGCAAAAATGCCAATACCAGAAGAACATTAAAAATGGTATGAGCCAGTGCTATTTTAGTAGCGATTTCGGCACTTTCTTTAATAATAAAACCCAACAGTTTCAGGTATGGGAAGAAGAATGGAACAGTTAACATGACTGCAAACACTTTGATTAATATATGTGCATAAGCTACCCTCCGTGCTTGCATTGAGGTTCCAAGCGAAGCAAGAAACGCGGTTATGGTCGTGCCTATATTCTGCCCCAGAACCAATGCTACTGAAGTATCAAAATCGATCACTCCGGCTCTTGCCAAGGTTATGGTAATTGCTACCGTAGCAGAAGAGGACTGAATGGTGGCTGTTACAAGAGCTCCCACTACCACACACTTGATTACTCCAAAAAGCGATTTAGGGGTAAAACTGGAAAATAGAGCAATAAAATTTTTATGATTTCTGAGGGGTTCAACTCCATGTTCCATCAGAAGTAATCCGAAAAACACCATTCCAAGACCCATAATCAGCATGGCAATAAAACGGGTACGCTCATGTTTGCCGAACATATAGAAAAGACCGGCTATACCAGTTATTATAAGACCATATTTGGTGATTTTTATTGCTACGATCCAGGCTGTAACTGTTGTTCCGATATCAGCTCCAAGAATCACTCCTATTGATTGCTGAAGAGTCATTATACCGGCATTAACCAGTCCTACAAGCATTACCGTAGTAACAGAGCTGGATTGAATAATGGTAGTAACAAAAAGACCGGTTCCACAGGCAGCAATTGGATTATCGGTAACCTTTGAGATCATCTTTCGCATTCTCTCACCGGCTACAGCCTGTATTCCATCCGAGAGGTATTTCATCCCAAGGAGAAATATGCATAATCCCCCAACGAAATTTGATATCATTTGAATAATAAGACTGGCAGTCAAAGTTGTGCTTTCCATAGTTTTTTATTCCTGCGCCCAATTTAAAAAATTAAAGTCTACTATACCCATACTCTCGGTGTTATAAACAGAAGATTTTCCTGAGCAGAATGTGTTTTTATGTTGGATGACTAAGTGTAACCAATTGAGATGAAAAAAATTTGACTGACAACGAACACCTTCCTGACATTTAAGTCAATCATCTGAATACCTGGCATTAACCTGTTTATGTTTTAATGCTACAGCATTCAACTGTATATTTCAGGTTGTGTTTGAACAAAAAAATAATTGAAATTTTAATATTTGCCTAATATTTTTCTAATTTAACAAGATAAAATAAAATGAACCATTTTCGTGAAAAAAACAACATTCAGGAGTCATCGTTTTTATTCAATATTCACAACTACTGCCTGCAACAGAGTATTCTTGGTTTCTTAGGTATGTTTTACTTATCATAAATTAAATGCATTCTGTTTTTCTGCTTGATTTATAATAACCAATCCCATAATTTTTGCATTAAGCAATTCTAACATTATTATTATCTGTATAACATAACGTAAACAGGTCAAAATTGACTCTACCTGAAATGATAATCTGCTGTTTTTCAATGCGACTTAATGATAAACTACTGCAGAGCAAATCTCCACTTGTGAAATTAATCTGAAATGCAATCAGTGGTATTTGCAACTCCGGAATGAATCTTATAGGACACCAGTCTGATATAAGCAGTGTAGTCACCATTCCCCACGCAACCAGACATTGAACCATTGCATAATATTATGGCACTTATTACTCCACCATGTACCATTTTATTGTAAACATTTTCAAACTCAGTTGGCTCTTTGCAATAACTTTATCCTTCTTTCCTTTGATCAAATTTAAAGGCTTAAAGGTTTCTATCCTCTGAAAAATTATCGAATAGAATAATGTTTGATATGAGCCGCAGTGGTTGTGGAAGAAGTAATGAACTTTCTGGAAATTTTAAAACAGCTCTGGAAAACCCGGGAATGCTTCTGAAAAACTCGAAATCCCTGGCATCAGGGTTGGCTTTCCGACGATTAGCGATAGTCCGAAGAAGTTTATGCCTGTCGCTTCTATCTGTTCACTGCCGGAAGTAAAAACCTGCACTTGTAATTTCCTGCCTTTACCCATACGACAAATATTCCTGTGCCGCCCGGATAAACCCATCGTACCATTTCTTTTTTAGTTAACCTGTCAACAAGCTTTCCCCGCAGATCAGTAACTTCCACCCGAACCATCTCACCAGGCGATGTAATCGTCACTATTTGACCGCTGATTTTATATTTAATTCCGGAAACAGAAGAATTAAACTTATTCATTGCGTAATTATTGTTAACAAAATCCTTGCTGGGAAATATTTCCAGATCTCTTATTACACTCTGGTGATCGTAATTGGGACCATTCCCATCTGTATCATTCCACACAAACTGCAATGCCGCTAAATAATTTCCGGCTTCTTGCGGTATGATAATACCCCGGTATTCCACAAAACCATCTGATGCTTGCGGTTGCGCAGTCAATTCAATAAGACCGGCTGTATCGGTTGGTCCATAATTACCGACTGCTTCTGAAGTAGTCAAATGAAATCGGAGTAAAGCCCAAGGTGAATTAAAATCATTACGTATCTGAACCGAAACAGTCTGTCCAGTAGCCGCCAGTTCCACTGGCACTTCTTTTCCAACTATCCATACCGACGAACTTCCCCATTGTGCATTATTTATTCCCATCCCCAAAGGAAGATCTTCTACCGATATCTTTCCCCATCCTGAGTAAATCTTCCAATCCTCTGCCTGTGGTGGAGCAAAAAATACCCCTTTTTTTGGATCCAGTACACGAATTACTGCAGTAGCAGTATCGGAAGCGCCCCCTCCACCAACAGATGCATACACAAATTTATCGGTTCCCGACCATCCTTCAACCGGATTGTAGATGAAAGAACCATCCTGTTTCAGCTCGATAGTACCATGCGAAGTCCCAGATACCAAAGATGCGCTAAGTTTTTGTCCCGAAGTGGGTTCCCGGTCATTAATCAAAACACCCGGAGAAGCAATTTTCAAAATTTTCCCGGTGGAATCAGGGTACCAGTCATCCACAGCTTTAGGAGGAAAATCCAATGTTACATCTGTGGGCGAAGATTGCCTGAGCGCACGCATCCCTTTTCCGGCTTCAGGCAAACCACCAAACCCATCATGTGCAGTATAAGTCCAGCCCATCGCTCCAGCATATCCATTATCCATCAAATATTTCCAGCACTGTTCTGGTGTCATCAAACCTACTTTTTCTGAGAGGCCTTTGGCTGGAAACTCTGCGATCACCAATGGCTTATCGAGTCCCCAATAGGAGGCCGGATGATGAAATGGTGATCGGGCAGTTCCTGCCCATTCATAGTAATGCACCATATAATAATCCAGGGTTCCATCAGGGTCACCTCCTTCGGCAATTAACGCCGAATCCGTATAATAGTTACGGTCACCCTCAAGGGTGTTTGATCCTGCGATAAATGACCAGCAACCATTACTGACCGGAACACCAGGAACAGCCCGGTGAATAGCTCCTGCAGCCTGATTAACCATTTTCTGTATATGAGAGATCTCGATACCTGTGGCCATGTTTCCCCAATCACCCGCAATCGATTGCACCATTCCTTCTGGTTCGTTGAAAATTTCCCAGTTCAGGATTGCCGGGTGATGCCCGATTGCTTTTACCAGCGGAACCACAGCATTGTCAATAAATGCCCTGCGCCCTTCTTCAGTCTGAAGAATCTTTTTGTTAGCCTCGATATCCACCATCGTTTTCCCAGTCTTCATCATGTCAAACGATAAAAGGCAAAGGTCTATACTAACACCCCGGTCATATCCCATATCCAGAACTTTCCTGACATTGGACACAGTCGATTCACCCAGACCGGTTACCAGTTTAGTCACAGGATCAAATTGTGGATCATTGGAGCAATCGGTAAATAACCACCATCGCACAGCATTACCGCCAGAATCGGCTACTCCCTGAAGCATTTCAGCAAACCAGACACTGTCAAGGGGATACTTGCCCACATCACCCCCGAACTGTTTCCAGGCGACATTAATTCCGGAGACGAATATTTTCTGTCCATAAGGCGTGCTTACCCGGTTTAAAGGTCCTGCCAAAACCAAATTTACACAAGCAGAAAGAACCATTAATACTGACAAGGGATATTTCATAAAACACTCCGGACCATTTCTGAATTTTTTACCACCCATTTTTTAATTGCTATCTGTTCGTTGTAAATTTGCTATTCTGAAAATTGTTTGATATTAAAACAGAAAAACCTAAATGCGTTTTGCAGCTTCTTTGCGCATCCGGTTTAAAAAGAATCGGATCCCATGTTTAAGGAAAAAATCTACCGATTTCCGAAGAACCAGGTTTTTATTTCTTCCGTAATATTTCCATAACTCCGGAAACCATTTGGCATTATGTTCCCAGCAGGCGGCCAGTAAATCATCATGCAATGGGGTAAGGTCCTTTTTGGTAAATGGTTTCTGATCCTGAAGACGGGTAGTCTGCATGGGAGTAAAAAAGAGAGGAATTATTACACTTTGATAGGGATGAAGTGACCGAACCAACTCGGTGGTTATTTTGACATCTTCAGGCGTTTCCCCGGGCAGTCCCAGGATTATGGTAGCACAACAGACAAAATGATTTTCATGGCTGATCCGGAAACCATCACGTACCACATCCGGCCACTGTTCCGGCTTAAAAGGATATACTTTACCCTTCATTAATTTACCAATCAGAGCAGGACTGCCGGTTTCGATACCTACCTGGTAATAGTTTACCGGGTGATCAGGAGTTCCCAACTCAAGAATCTCTGCCATTTTCTTTATGGTCTGCGGTGAGCTGACTATCGAAGATAGAGAAACATGGCTGATACCAATGAAATTAACTCCAGGTACACTGTACACTTCTTGGATTAATTTAACAACAGCATCAGAATTAATGGAGAGTCCGTCCGATTGATAAAGAAGCATGTCTTCACCATGAAGTATCACTCCGTCATTTTCTGCTTCAATATTTACCCGGACATCATCGAGGATCATATTCAGCGGTAAGGATCTTACTTTTCTGACCGATGGAGCACAGAAAGCACAGCTTCTAGCACATCCCCTGGTGACCTCGATAAGTCCAATGATAGTACCTCCAGTGATTGAGCTTATTTTCTCCACAGGGGCTACCTCTCCATATACTACCTCCGGAATCTCTTCCTGTTTTCCATCCAGTACAGTCCTGAAAAGTTTCGGTGCAGTCACATCTCCTTCACCGACCACTACACAATCAATTCCCAGTTCTTTGCGCTTATCGGGATTTACAGCTACTTGCCAGGCCCCCGGTCCTCCTAAAAAAATAACTGGTTTATGACGAAGAACTGCCTTTTGATGAAGAAGCTCGCGCAGTTTATGAGCCATACGGGCCTCACCTCCCCAAAGATCTCCAAAAGTGGTAGTGGCCGGCCCTATACCCAGAGGATCGTTGGAGCTTACAGAGAGTATTCTGGTGGAGGAATCAACTACTCTATCAAGATGATCCGGATGAGCTACAATTACGTCTTCGGGTCTGAAACCGCAGGACAGAAGAGCGGATTCTATGCGTCTCATGCCGCAATTTGCGTAGATTAAGCTTCCGTTTTTTTTTACAGGTGCACTGGGGCAGAAAAGCGGATAATAAATCCAGTCAGGGATTGTTCCATGAGGAATACAAGCACTGAATCCAAGAAACATCAGACCATGATATTCACTGGCCATAGTTCGATCACAAGTCAAAACCACAGGATATCCCATTTATAACCCTTTCAGAAACACCTCTTTTCAACTGTCTATTTTTTGATTATTAAAATAGTTGGAGGATTATGGAAATACAATCCCGGGTGCACCAGAGTGATTTTGGCAGGTGATCAGGATGGATCAGGTTTTTTTCATCATTTCAAGATGACTATTACGTTTATGTTCGTTTCTGTGCTCGGGGCAGTATTTTGGATAAACATACTGTTTTGGGTACAACTTAATTTCAAACTGATTGTTGCACCCTTCAAGACCACATTTGACCATCATAGTCTGAACAACCGTATTTGTGTGCTCAATTACCATATTATTAACTGTAACATCCTGAACCGGAGGCTTCTCTTTTGGCCTGGTAGCCGGATCCCTGTGTACAGTGCAGTATTTTGCGGCATGAATTCCATAAAAAGTATTTTCACAACCCTGATAAGCACATTTTTTCTCTCTCAGTTTTGGTTTTCGTCTGCCTTTTGGTATCTGCATACTTTTTCCCCCTGCAAAACCTTCTACTACAGTAACAGTTTGGCAACCCAGAAACCTGATCGGATCCTATATTGAAAACACAACCGGTATTTCATACTATAGTTGTCAGGTTATTTGAGTCAGATAGAATTATACGATAAAACACCTTTTATGGCAATGGGTTAGCTGCCAATATAAGCAGGTGGAGAAATTTCCTTTAGTTAATCTTATAAATAGGAATCTGTGATCAGATTATCCCAAAAATGGGAGAGTGAAACTTGCTAAAAAAAACATGCCTCCACTCTCCCTTTCTTTTTGTCAGAATACAAACTTAATATTATCTATTCTCAAGAAACCGGTATCCGGACCATTTGGCAATTCACCCTCGCTGTCAAAAGCCGCAGATGGAGCGAAACCAAGTCCCGTAAATTCTTTCAGAACGGTTTCCAGTTTATCTGGATCTCCCATTTCATCCCATGTCGGGTAACTGATTTCATCCATTCTGAAGCGGTACATTTTCGGATAATCATTTACATAAACAGCCCAGCCGTAATTTTCTGAAGCAGAACTATGCAAGCTTACCCAAAGATAACGTTGTCTGTCAGAACTGAGGTGAACCCTAATCTCCTTGCAATCACGGATATCAGTCTTTGATACTGCTTTCAGATTAGTCTTAACCCATTCAGAATACGAAATCTCGTCCTCTATCGGCTCTATTATAAAAGACAAGAGTATATCTGCAGTCCCCCATATAGGATTTTCTATAGAATGAACAACCTCTGCAGTTGAGCCTTCGGAATAGTACAGATATTTATGTTTATACATTGTTCCCTCTGGTGTGAACTCAAAATTATTAGTGCGGTCAATAACCAGTCTTCCATTTCCGGAAAAAGGAGTGGAATAATCTGAGGTGTCTATATTATCCTTAATCTGATTCACATATTCAAAGAAACGATTATGCAGTGACCTTATGTTACCTTTCAGGATATTTACCTCGTTTTTCCAGACATGATAATTTACATGCGGATCTTTCTCAATCAAGGTGTCGATTAAAGATGCGTAATTATCCACTCTTTTTATCAGATCATCTGGTTTATAAACCTTCTTTAACAGTTCATTGCCGGTCTTAACGAATTCAGACCAGTAATTTTCAGCGATCAAGGAGGTAAATCTGTCACAACTGGAGGATATAACCCAGGAAGTGGCCGCAAAAACCGGCACTGGTTCGCAACTCTGAGCTTTCTCATTCCAATTGGGTACACCTGCATCGTCAATAAAGGGATCGCTTCGTTGAAAAGTATTATCCAAATCCCAGGGAATGATCCATACCTTACCATCAGCCTTTTCTTCTTCGTAGATAAAAAAATTGTGATTTAACAGATAATTTTCACCAATATACCACCCGGTAATTCCGTCCCAGTTTTTTATTGCCCGGTCAACAGCCAGATATCTGATCCAGTAGTTAAAATCTATAAAGGGGCTCACTTTTTCAGTAAACGTTTCCGAGGTAGAAGTATTTACAGCATTGTAAAAATCCACCATTTTGGAGACTCTTGTGCTGTCCATGTCATCATTGTTGGTCTTTAAATTTTGGAAATAATAATTAAGAGAATTCTTGATAGGCCAGACTTCTTTGTAAAGATTTCCGTCCCCGGCCTCAGGCCATCTTGACTTGGTAAAGCGACCATCTACGGCTTCCACTGCCACAAACACTCCCTGCAAGACCCCATTAATACTGACTTTCGCATAAGAAGTACGTGGACTGAATATTCCCATATCCCGGAACATCCTGTAAGCCAGCATGTCATGCATCTTACTGCCATCGTTAGCCATGGAATGCAGATTCAGTTCTTTCATTTCGTAAAGCCGTAATTTGTCCTGAAATTTATTGAATTTAATCTTCAGAGAAATTTTGCTGCATCCCTGTTTGTCGTATCGTTCGCCAGTAGCAGTATCAAAACAGTTGTTAAGAGAATAATCGGATCCCTTGTACCTTAAACCCACTATCCCTAAATTCTGTCCATCAAAAGAAAGCTGGGCTGGTCTGTAAATCTCCTTTATAACCTCTTTTTCCATTAAAAGAGAATCTTCTGTAGATATGATGAAATCGAAAGTATAGACCTGATTGGAGTTAAACAACAGACTTCTGGGATCATCTTTCATAGTCACCACAATATTTTTTTGAGGATCATCGACCTCATAATCAAGTGGAAAGTAGTCATCATGACGGAAAAGAAGTTTAACCGGTTGAGAAGCAGAGGTACGTTTCTGAAAAGAGATATCGTTATTTAAAGTTAAAAAGGCCGATGGCATGCTGGTGTTGACCTTAAAATTGTAATAAGTGCCATTAACGCCACGAAATCGCAAAAGATAAATACCTCTGGCCATAAAAGGAACTTTGATGCTTCCACTGCCTGGATTCAAATCAGACTGAAATACCGATCTTCCATTCAAATCATATATATTTACCTTATTAATAAATGAAGCATTGAAAAGATTTATAATCGCACTGCGATGGTCCCAGTATACTCTTATAAGTTCAATCCTGCTGGAGGTTTTTGTTATACTGGTTTCACTGGAATCCAAGACAAATCTACCCTCATTATCAGTCCAAGTTCGGATTCGCGAGTGCCCCAAAGAAACTAATACCCCTTTGAGAGGTTCTGAAGATTCCAATCCATAAACAACTCCCTGATATTTCTGTGCACCAGTCGAGACTGAACAACAAAAAAAAATCAAAGAAATTAAGCACCTTTTGATTTTCATACTGCACCTTTTTGTTAGAGAATTGGGACTATGTTTAGTAGGAATGAATTTAGTAATAAAAGGAAGATGAACTTCTAAAAAAGTTCTGACATTTTCATAGCATTGCGGGTTAAAAGAAAAATGTAAAGAATATTGTCAGAAAAAGTATCAATACTTTTTAAGAACCGGCATTCGCTGACGCCGGTTTCTATCTTTTATATGCCCGGCCCGATTTCCACTTTAATCCAACCTTCCCTGCGGGCATCAAATTCTTTATAAACTTCATAAACCGAGCTTAGAGGTTTTTTCTTTAACTGGGAGAGTATCTTCAGAGGATCTACCACACCACTGGCTACCAGTTTCAAAAGCTGGGGAATATAGCGACGATGATTACAGTTGCCCATTTTCAGAGTCAGATTTTTATTCATAGCTATCCCAAGAGGGAAAAACTGAACGGAATCAGGGTAAACCCCGATTATAGCAAGAGTCCCAGCCTTATCAATAGCTCCCAACTCCCAGATAAGCGCCTGTGATGGAGCATCACCAGGTTTCCAGCTCCTTGCATTGAGGTCCGCTTCGGGTGCAACCTGTTTTAACTGATCTTTAAATTGCTGATCCATCATGTCGGATTTTTCTTTGGCAGGCCCACTGTGTGCCCGTTCCGCATCCACCCCCACAGCATCGATTACTCTGTCCACCCCAATTCCACCAGTAAGCTGCAGTATAATTTCAACAGGATCTTCCTGCTCAAAGTTAATTACCTCAGCCCCCTGACTCCTTGCCAGTTCCAGACGTGAAGGAACAGAATCGACCGCCAATATACGCCCTGCGCCCAATAGTTTAGCACTGGCAATGGCAAAAAGCCCCACCGGCCCGCATCCAAAAACCGCCACCGTATCTCCTGGGGTAATCTCAGCCAGCTCAGCTCCAAAATATCCCGTAGGAAAAATATCCGAAAGTATCAGAGCCTGATCATCAGTAACCGAATCAGGAATTTTTACCGGTCCCACGTTAGCATAGGGAATCCTGGCCTTCTCAGCCAATAACCCATTAAATGAGCCGCTGCTCTGTGGCCCTCCATAAAATGCAGTTCCTGCCCTTGCACCATTAGGATTGGCATTATCACACTGCGAAAAATAGCCTGCCCGGCAATATGAACAATAGCCACAGCTGACCGTAGAAGGAATGACCACCCGATCACCCTCTTTTAAATTTCTGACCTCTTTTCCCACCTGTTCAACAACCCCTACAGCTTCATGCCCCAGAATTATTCCCTGCTTCATCGGTCCCATACTGCCTCTGATCATATGAAGATCGGTACCGCAAATCGCACTGGCTGTAATACGAATAACTGCATCGGTGGGCTCCTGAATCTTTGGATCCGGAACATCGGTAAGAGAAATGTCTCCAATACCTCGATAAACTACCGCTTTCATGTTTAACTCCTCTTTTTAAAAAGAAAGGGCTGCCTATAGTTCTATGCACAAAACATGCCAGCCCCAAGCAGATTAAAGGAGTAACTTTGCCATAATACAATCTAATTCAGTGGGTTACGTAATATGATAATGGTAGACAGATACTATGATCAGCAAAGAGACATTCATGACCAGCCGGAAAATCTTCCTTGTCCGCCACGGTCATCGTGAGGACTTTTTTAATGATTCAGAACAGATCAATCGCGAATGGGTTAAGAGTGCAGAAAATCCTTTCGACCCAGGGCTCTCTTCTCTTGGAAAAGCTCAAGCTAGACAATTAGCTGATAAACTGAAATTCTCAGAAATTAACCACATCTTCTCTTCCCCCTTCTTGCGTACTGTAGAAACAGCTTCAATTATAGCCAGTTGCTTTGAGCTGAAAATGAAAATTGAGAATGGTTTATGTGAATGGCTTAATCCCAGATGGTTTCCAACGCCGGTAAAGTTTTTAGGACTTAATGCGCTCTCTTTGCGTTTCCCCCAAAAAATCGACACCAGCTACCATTCCATGGTTAACCCGGTATTTCCAGAACCTCATCTGAAAGAGCATGTATGGCCCAGAGTAGCCCAGACAGTCAATCTGCTGTTAAAATGCTTTGATGGTAACTTGCTTTTGGTAGGACATGGTGCTTCAATAACCGCCGCAGCTTTCTGTTTGGCAGCAGCACCAGTTGATATTACAACCAGATTGTGTGGCTTAATTCTCTTCGAACAGGTAAACAATAAATGGAAACTTGTTTTGAATGGAAGTTCTTGAATTGACTACCGCTCAAAACAGAAAAGTTCAACCCCGGGCTATCGAAAATATCTCTTCCGGCTTCAAGACAGAAATTCCAGCCTGCTCGCCAATAATATCCACCCTTAAATATTTATCCGGTTTCTTAAGATCCACCTTCTGGGTAAAAGGCTCAGCCAACCTGGTTACTATCTGGTAAACATGATGTGCCGGGTATTTTCTTTTTTCCAGATCCATCGCCCAAGTCTCATTTTCATCTATCTGATCCTTAACTTTTCTAACCGTCTCCACCATCTTTTCCAGTTCGGAGTTGCTCCAGATATCCACCGGAACCCATTTAACCGCATGTTGTACTTTTTGCGGGTTCTGATGAAAAAACGAACGAACTCTGGATACGACCTCCCGAGAGGGAATAAAAGTCCTTACCCCAATTATTCCTTTTACTTCGGTTTTCTGCACAACAGGATCCTTGTCTCCCATCTCAGCCAGCAATCTTATAACTTCATCTCTGGCCTGTTGAAACTCATTGAACCTGTAAGATACTAACAGGTTATACGAATACATCCTGATAACCTCCCCATTTTTGCAGAAAAACTTACAAGCTTACAGCATAACTAAGCTACAACTATCATGCCTGTTTTCTTACCTGCTTAAACCAGAAGTGAAAATATGAAAAGGGATCTTCCCATATTGCTCTTTTTTAAATTATTGTTTAACCCACTTTGGCCAGCCTGGATCCTATCATTGCTACATGTCTGCCCTGAAAACGCGCACCCTCCAGCTCATTGGCAGTGGGTTTGCGCTCATTGCCGGATCCTGCTATAGTCGAAGCCCCATAAGGTGAACATCCGCTTATCTCATCGATTCGGTTCTGACCGGCAAAAGAGTATGGAAGTCCCACATAAACATATCCTAAATGAAGAAGCGTAGGAATAAAGGTGAGAATGGTAGATTCCTGCCCACCATGCTGAGTTGCGGAAGAAGTCAAAACGCTGGCCAATTTTCCCACTAAAGCATTGCTAGCCCACAATGGTCCTGAAGCATCTAAAAAGGAGCGCATCTGCCCGCACATATTTCCATAACGGGTTGGAGTACCAAAAATAACCGTATCATAATCTGCCAACTCCCTGATATCGGCTACCGGATCCTGCCTGAAACTGGCCGCAGCTTCAGTTGCCCCTAACTTATCCAGCAAATCTGCAGGCAAAGTCTCCGGAACCCGGCGCATGGTTACTACAGTTCCAGGAACCTGTCTTGCACCTTCAGCCGCTGCTTCACAAAGACCAAACGTATGCCCGTACATGGAATAGTAAATAATCAGCATGTTCATTTTCATCTCCCTTTCTATTCCGATTTTTTAAGCACAAATCATTTTAAGGTGGAAAAAAGCTATTTCTGTGCCATAGAAACCCCATCAAAGCCCAATCGCCTCAGAAAATCCCCGAATACCTCCTTTTTTACAATTCCACCGGTAGCCCTGCTGTGCCCAAAACCAATCTCCTCTCCCGCTTTTCTATACTTTTTTAAAAGAGCCAATAAATCTTTTCCAGATTCCGTTCTCATACTGAAACTCACCTTCCCCGGTAAAAAACCCCGGTTTGCTGCAATGACCACATATTGGTTCAACTTTGCACTCCATATACTGGCTATCAGTGGATGAATCTGATGAGGACTATCAAGCTCAAACAAGGCAAAAAAACTGCTGAACACAGGTGCAATTTTCAAATTCCTTCTCAATTCCTGCTTCAGCTCCTCCCTGAGTCTGCCTATTCCCGCTCCATTTGCTGCTGCAATAAATGATTCCGGTGAAATCGAACGGATCAACAAATCAAACACTTCAGCTATCCTGAAACTGCTGTGACGCCGTGCCGCATTTATCAAGGAGATACACTCCCGGATCTCTTTACTTCTGTACTTCCTCTCTTCTGCAGCATAACGGCTATATGCTTTTGACAATCCGGCATCAGCCGCCGCACCAGTTAACGAATACCACATAAAATCATTTCCCGGAATTATCCTATTTACAAGATCAAAAACCGCTTCACTGGTGATTCTGTCTGTTTTGTCTATCCAGGTGTTGAAAAATACCTCCACTTCCGGAATACTGTCAGGAACATGATGATCGATAATAAGAGATCTGATATTTTGAAATGTTCCCTTTCTGCTGCCCGAATCAAGTACGATAAGAAAGTCCGGAATTAATCTTTCAATCCTCTCCCTTGTTCTTTTTGAAAACGGATTCTCACCCCTTTCCAAAGGCAGCGGAATGATATTGGAAACTGCCCTTTGTCGAAGACATTTATAAACTATCACTGCCGAACATACTCCATCACCATCGCCATGATAAAGGATAACTACTTTTGAAGCTATATTTATATCCCTGATAAATCTTTCCGCCTCCATTTCTGAGTTCCCTGTCATGATAACTCCGGAAAATACCTGCGAACCTTCAGCACAGACTGTTGCTTGTCCTTTGTTTCCAGCATTATGTCCAGTTCAAGATCCTTCACTTCTGCATAAAACCGGGAAAATTGCTCCAGATCGATCCCCTCGGAATGAGCACCCCTGTGTTTTTCCGCTGCCTGATTGGAATAGTGAATCTTTTGCCGCTGCGTAACTGGCCAGGTACTTCTGAACTGCTCAATGATTTCCCTAATTCCCAAACTTTGAAAACTGGGAAAACACTGGTGATGAAAAACATCCAGTAAACCTGGATATCCCGTCCTCCTGCAAACTGCGTAAATGTCAGCAGCACTGAAATTACGCTCATCATTCTCTATGACTAACCGCTTTCTTATTGACTCGCTCATTTTTTCGAGCCTCTGCAAAAGTATAGTAGTTGAGTGCTGTCTGTCCTGATATATCCCACCCCCATGAATCACAATCTTATGTGAACCATCCAGTTCCATCAAATCCAGAACTGCACAATGATATTGCAGATCCTTCAGGCTGCGCTCGTAAAATTCATTATTAGGTGTATTTATAACGGTGTACTGCCCCGGATGCAAAGAAACCCGAAGCGAATTCTTTCGTATAAAATCTCCGGTCTCCCGAAAGTCCTCTTTCAGTTCCTTTTTCCAGATTCCTGAATTGATACTGTGAGAACCAAATGGAATAAGCCCTGAAGTAATCCGAAAAAGCATTATTCGATGCTCTACATTCCATTGAAGTATGTTTCTGAGCGCTTTAAGATTTTTCCTGCCCGTCTCCAACATTCGCTCTGAAGAATAACTGGCTAAACGAAACGTTTTGCTTGCTGTCGGCAAAAGAGTGTTTATTCCCACATAGCCTAGACGAATCATAAAAAAGCATTCTTTCCCTACGCAGTGCCTGTCCGAAGTCTAACCTTGAGAATGAAAAAAGATTCTTTCGCAGTAAATTCTTCATAACAGACACTACTAAGAAAACTTCTGCAATTAATCAGCCATTCCTCATCATTTTTATTGCCAATTCCGTATAAATGTGCGTATACTCAAAAAGACTCAGAAAATGTATTTTTATGCTGTTCGTAATTTTTCATAATTTTCCCCGGATAGGATAAATGAACAAATCAATAAAGCACACTATTTCTTTGTGCCTTGGCAGCTCATGTTTTGCCAACGGTAATTCTGCACTGCTTACTCAAATCAAGGACTTTCTCCAAAAAAACAAACTAACCGAATCTGTAGAAATCAAAGGCAGCCTCTGTCAGGGACACTGCATCGATGGACCCACAATCATCGTTGATGGCACTCTGTATCTTCATCTTTGCTCAAAATCTCTGGATGAAATTCTCAGTAAACACCTCCTAAGTCCTCTGGAAATTCGCTCATGAACAATCTCAATCCTATTTATACCGAAAAAACTCAGTGCCAGGATTGCTACAAATGCGTCCGGGAATGCCCGGTTAAAGCCATCAAAATCCAAAATGGCGCAGCTGCAGTAATTCCTGAGATGTGTCTTTTATGCGGACATTGTGTCGATGTATGCCCGGCTAATGCCAAAAAAGTTAGGGATGAAATGGAGAAAGTCGAGTCTTTGCTGAGTTCGAAGAAAAAAGTACTTGTCTCCCTGGCTCCCTCCTTTATTAGTGAATTCAGCTTGTGGAAACCAGCACAACTTATAGCAGCTCTCAAATCTATAGGCTTTTATGCAGTTTCCGAAACCGCACTTGGTGCTCAACAGGTTTCAGCCCATGTTGCTCAGCAGCTTAAACTACAGAATGGGAAAATTTTTATCTCCTCTGCATGCCCTGTGGTAGTAGATCTGATCACCCGTTATCTTCCACATTTTACACCATCCATTACCGCACTCCTTTCACCAATGCTGAGTCACTGTAAACTGTTGCGAAAGAAATACGGTAACGACATAGGTATCGTGTTCATAGGCCCCTGTATCGCCAAAAAAAGGGAAGCCGACGCTCACCCTAATCTGATCGATGCAGCCATAACCTTCTCAGATCTTAGAAAATGGCTGGAGAAAAAAAATATCGATCCGGCATCCATTACTCCAACAGAAGCCGATCGCTTTGTTCCTAACAGTGCCGAAGAGGGCGCATTATATCCAATCGATGGAGGCATGGCAGCTACCATAAAATCCAACTGCTCTGTTAATGATTCCTGCTTTATGTCCTTTTCCGGCCTGAAAAACATAATTAGCGCTCTGGAAGGGCTTCAGAATGTAACACTTGAAAACAACATTTTTATCGAAGCTCTTGCCTGTGAAGGTGGTTGTGTAAATGGTCCTCAGGCCCTGAGTCGCAATTGCACTGCTTTAAAACGTTATAAAATAATCGATTATGCCCAATATCCCCGCAAAAAGATTCCCAGATCTCCTTCTTTTCCTATTAACGATTTCCCATCGGATGCCACTATCGAGAAGAAAGTATTCGATCAGCAGGAAATCAGTAACGCCCTGCGGCAAATCGGTAAACTACAACCACATGATGAGCTTAACTGTGGTGGATGCGGCTATGACAGCTGCAAAGATTTTGCCCACGCACTTCTGGTGGGGAAGGCCGAGAAAACAATGTGTGTGACTTACATGAGAAAACTTGCCCAAAACAAGGCTCGTGGCCTCCTTCGCACCATGCCTTCCGGAGTAATCATAGTAGATGAACACCTTAAAGTCATCGAAATGAACAAGAATTTTGCCAAACTCTTCGGATCCGATATTGAAAGCGTATTCGATTCCAATCCCGGTATGGAAGGAGCTTCTCTGGAGAAGATTGTCCCCTTTCACAACCTTTTTACCCATGTATTACAGTATGCTGATGATATAATCCAGAAAGATATTCGTGTTGGAAATCGCATCCTGAATGGATCAATATTCACCATAGAACCACATACAGTTGTAGGCGGAGTCTTTGCCGACATCACTGCTCCATCTATCCAAAAAGAACAAATCATTCGAAGATCTCAGGAGATTATCAACAAAAACCTGAGTATGGTCCAGAAAATCGCATACCTCCTGGGTGAAAATGCTTCCGAATCGGAAACCGTCCTCACCTCTATCATTCAATCCTTCTCTGGAGATATTGTAACTTAGAATAAACATGAACAGAAATCCTTTTGTAGAAGTCGGCTCCGAATCCAAGAGTAAATTCGGTCAGAGGGTAATTGGTGATACCTTTCTCTCACAGAGAATAAAGGAGGAAAGCCGTACCGTTGCCGTACTCTCCGATGGGCTGGGAAGTGGCATAAAAGCCAGCGTCTTATCTACGCTTACCGCTTCAATGGCTTTAAAATTTATTACCAACCACCTGGATATCGAAAAAGCTGCTTCTGTAATTATGAAAACCCTTCCTGTCTGTAAGGAAAGGAGAATCAGCTATGCCACTTTTACAATACTGGATATCTACCCAGATCTGACCGTTAATATCGTAGAATACGATAATCCGCCCTTTGCTCTGGTGCGTGATGAACAGATCATTCCGATAGATAAAAAGAAAATCACCCTTGAGCATGAAAGAAAAACCACTCTGTTGATCTCTAAATTTCAGGCTCGAAAAAACGACCGTATCATCTTTTTTTCTGATGGTTTAAGCCAATCAGGGATGGGAAAACATTCCACTCCTTTTGGCTGGGGAATAGATGGAATCAACTCGACTGTTCTTCAACAAATAGAGCAAAATCCCTGCATTTCTGCCAGAAATCTGGCAAAAATATTGGTCAATAAGGCTCTGGAAAACGATGGTTGGCAGTGTGGGGATGATACCACCTGCGGAGTTATCTATTTTCGAACTCCCAGAAAGGTTCTGGTTGTAACCGGAGCTCCAGTAGATCAGGCAAATGACAAACAGCTTGCTTCAGTGTTTAATTCTTTTGATGGAAAAAAAGTAATCTGTGGCGGAACAACCGCCAAGATTATAGGGCGTGAACTTGGTAAAAGTGTCTCTGTTGATCTAAGGAATCTTCACCCCGAAGTCCCCCCTCATTCTATTATGGATGGAGTCGATCTGGTTACCGAAGGAATCATAACCATGACTAAAACTATGGAATACCTGGACAGGGGTATAATTCCAGAGGCATTTAATGCAGCCGTTCAATTAGCAGAAGTTTTACTGGAAAGTGATGAGATAACCTTTATGGTAGGGACCAGTCTCAATCAGGCAAACCAGATTCATTTAAGCCAGAATATCGAACTTCGTCAATCGATAGTAAGAAGACTTGCAGCAACGCTCGAACAGAAATATCTGAAATCGGTATTCATAAGATATACCTGATTCCTCAAAAATTCGTTTAATTAATTTTCAGGTCAGATATCATATCTGTTCATAACCAATTCATAACTTTCAGGTTACATTCTCCACAACATTAACACCCTTCCAAAAGAGGTTGTTCACATACCATTTTTGCATCATAACTCATTCATAAGATTAGAGTTATGTGTCATCTCTCAACCAGGCAGGCCATTATCACACTGAAGCTGACAATTAACCTAAATTCCGCAGTTTAAGGTGGATGCAGGATGCATAAGATATTGAGATGATAAACCTTGAACGCGGTGCAGGCCTTATCAACAAAGCGGTAAGATAAAGACGGTGCTACAGCACCGGATACCTTACGCTTAAAGTACAAATGTGATAACGTGATAAGGTCAAACCGCATGAATGGCTTAGCGCTCAATCCCGATCTTGCATCGGGACGCATATGCGCCGCGTTCAACTGCGGATTTTAGGATTAACCTTATTCTTGAAAGCTATTTCCAACTTGAGATCATTATTGACTTCAAACGAAAAACCTCTTATTTATTTTAACAAATTATTTACCAAATTATGATAAACAATTATAATTTCTGAAGTTAGAGCGAGGGTAAAAGGCAGATAAGTTCAAAATGGTAAATTGATTATTAAATCAGCTATAAGAACTGCCAGGAAAGTTAAATAAAAGTTAGGTTTCGTTTTAAAAAAGATGGTTGATAATCAACCGGCATTTTTGCCTTGGAGATTCTTGGTTCTTTTGCCTTAATCAGATAATTCATTATCATTTTTTTTATAGCCTTTATAAGGCAAATATCAAATAATCTATTCATTTCATTATCAAAATCCGTTTTACATAACTTTATCCGTAAGGAGTTTTTTCATGATTCAAACAACATTAATGATTCTTCTTTTTTCGTTCTCCGTTTTCGCAGCTCTTCCGGAGAACTTCTCCATCAGCCCTTATGGAATGACACAATACCGGTTGCGTTACGATTTCCTCTCAGAAAAAACCGATGGTAAATATATCTCTAGTGGCAATTATTCCAATACAATAGGTTATAAAGTGGGGGTGAAAGCAACTGTTAACTCCCAGGTTGATTTTCAATTTGAAATCGGTAATGACTGGGGATCAACCGAAGAGATTTCTGTAGATAACAGCAACATGACCAATAACCGGGCGAATCTCTTTCCTTATTTCAGCTTAGCTTTTGTCAGATGGAACCCCGGTTACATGCATATTCAGGCTGGTAAAATTCCCATTAAAGGTACATCGGTTACAGATATCTTAGGTATCTCTCTTCAGAGATCCAATAATGGTAAAAAAGTCCGATATGAATCATGCTCCCACCAGAACTGGGTAACATCCACCAATGGCGCTCTGGATGGATTAAGGATTGGAGCCCCAATAAGCAAGAATGAATTTAAACTGAATGTAGACCTTTTAACAACCGTCATAACTCAGCGAACTGCGTCTTTAGGCTATGATTTTCCAAAAAATGCAGATGGTGTAATGGTCATGCTGGAATTTCCCATGAGTTTTAAAAGTTTATCACTTCTTCCACAGTTTATTGCGATTCCTTATAGAAACTATGACCGGATAGCCAAAGAGAAGGACCACGAGCTGATGGGTGGACTGCAGGGAGACATCAAGATAAGCCAATCTTTCTCTTTAAGATTCGGCTATGGTTTTGCCGTATTTTATCAGAATGTCCTTTCGGATACTTCCAGTGCTAAAGATGTTGTTATTAAACAGGTTGGAATGAATGGTGGTGTGGGAACCTCCTTAACGACTGGTCAGGGAAAATGGGATCTGGATCTGAAAATTGGTTCTGATGATGACCGGGAAGCCCAGTTGGACAAGCAGATTTTTCCATATATTGAAACACTTTACACCTGGGCCCTCAATAAACATTTCTCCATCATACCCAGGATCAGAATTTTTATCACCACCACAGAAACAGAAAAAAAGATTGTTAAAAGCAGACCTGAGCTGATTTTTAACGGATCATTCTGATCCTTTCGGATAAAGACGTCTTTACCTTAGTAACTATGCGGAAATCTGAAAAAAGTATCGGCATTTAAACCGACTGAAGCAATAAAATGCAATATCATACATAATACATAACTTTTCATTTGTACTACTTTTACTACTGCAAATATCAATAATATTTAATAAAGATTGAAGCTTGTTCATACGGGTAAAGACGTCTTTGCAGAGTTACTTGAAGAAAATATCAAATCTGTATCGGATTAAAAGAAAATGGGGCATCGTGGCAACCACATGGGTTACCACTAACTGTAAATGTCCTTTTCAAGAGAAAAAAACTTTCAGAAAAAAAAGAAACGGTGTAATCAAACAATACCGTAGTAATCGTTTAAGAAACTTTCTTTCTGCCCAAAAAGATTTTCTACTTAATCGCTTTAAATGTGATCCCCCTGTCTGCCTCCCGACAAATGCAGCATTAATGTACTTCAATTCAGGATTTCCATTTTCCATGTCTCATCCCCTCTGATAGACAAGTTAAATTGTGCATTAAAAAGGTACTACATTTAAATTTTTAGTGCAGATTTGAAGCTTCTCCTTTCTTCCGATAAAAGATTGTTATAATCTATTGAAAATTATAGAGTATTGGATCCGATTCTGCCACCCAAAAATATCCATCTTAACTGGTTTTAGAACCGGTTATAGAAAAAACAGTATAGGCTGTTTTTGAGCGCTTAAAATGCTATCAATTATGCCCCAAGCAAAATAAGGCCCCAAAAAATGCTGTTTCTCAAATTCACAAAAAGAAGAGCTAAAAGTGTGCGCTTTGCTTCTTGAAATTCACTATTCTCATTTTGAAAAAAGACTTTTCAGCAAAAAAATCGGTAAGAAGTCAGTACAGGCTGATTAATGACTGCAGTTTGAAATGGCACTAAAGTTGCGCACTTAACTCTCGCGATTTAATCAATAAGGAGAACAGATGAATACAAGTGATTTTCTGGCTGAACGACCCTACCTATGGGGAATTCGTGCAATTTCTGGCTATCCTGGAAATGGAATTAATGGAGTGATGGAAGCATTAAACCGAAAAATCAACCATTCTTGGAAGAGATCCTGACACTCCCGGTATTATCAACTAATCAAAAAAAGAAGATATCAGTACCATAAGGAGTTAATATGCAATCAGAAGCTCATTCCAATGATGGATCATTGAGCTTTAAATCTTTTAATGGCAGGAATCGATGTCCATCATAAATAAACTGCACCAGACGATTAATCGCAGCATTTACGAGCTGATCAATCAGGTGATGATAAGATCAGGATTGTTTAGGAAATCTCCAGAACTCTGCAGATTGATCTCGGAGTACTGTCTTCGTGAGGGGAAACGAATCAGATCCATACTTTTTTCTCTTTCTTACCTGAACCGAATGGTTAATGCATGCAGAAATCTTTATACCGGAGCTGCAGCTCTTGAACTTTTCCATCTCTTCGCACTCATTCAAGATGATGTAATAGATAATTGCGATACCCGCAGATCTATGCCATCACTGCATAAAATCATCAACAATTTCTATGAAAACCTCCCAAACAAAAAGGCACAAGACCTGTGTATAATCTTCTCTGATATTCTCTACAGTGCCGGGATGGAGGCTTTCTTACAGATTGAAGAGCTTCCGGAAAGAAAAGAAGCAGCTCTGAAAACGATCCTTAATACAGCGGTAGATACAGGAAGCGGTCAATTACTGGAGCTACTCTATTCGGCAGATAACTATGAAACCTTTGGGTTAGATGAAGTTTATGAAATATATGATCTTAAGACTGCAAGATACACCTTTTGCGGGCCCCTGATAGCAGGGGCTCAACTGGCCGGGGCAACAGAATCCGAAATAGAACCACTTAACCGGATAGGATTATTACTGGGGAGGGCATACCAGATTTACGATGATCTTTTCGAATGCTCAAATGTAGATCTCTCCAGCAGTATACCTTCAAACATTCTGGAAAACCGCAAAACAATTCTGGTCTGGCATTTGTTAAACTACGGACCACCTGAGGCTAAAACTATCATAAATGAGTTGAATTCAAACTGTTCTGTTCAGTTGATCTCTTCGCTTCTGCAGATGTTTGACCAGTATGGTTCTTTTCAGTTCGCATCACAGCAGTTAAGCTGTTTCTGTGAAAAAGCAGTTGAGACATTAAACAACAATTGTTTCCAAAACGGCTCCGGACATATTAAAGATTAT
This sequence comes from uncultured Fibrobacter sp., assembly GCA_964411655.1. Taxonomy (GTDB): domain Bacteria; phylum Fibrobacterota; class Chitinivibrionia; order Chitinivibrionales; family Chitinispirillaceae; genus JAAYPC01. Next base: position 32,147 of record CAYPMS010000001.1, on the reverse strand, counting down.
ATTACTGAATTGATTTACCTAAATTTCAGGTAATCTTATGAAATACAGAAAACTTAAAAACCTCATTACCCTTGTTTTTAGAAACTGAAGTATAAACAGGCTGCAAAGGAGCAGCCCTTAGTATTTATTTAAAACACGATTGGAGGAGTATCTTTTTCTCTGCAATTAAGCGACATATCCCAGTACTGTGCCTCCCCATGAGGAATCCGGAAGATGAATAATTCACCATCCGGAAAAGCCTTAAAAACATCATGCAGCCATGGGCGATCTTCAAAAAGCCTCTTTTTGAGGGATTGATCAGTGACCTGTTCGATTTTTCCGGTTACTCGCACCATTTTCATCGATCCCATACCATCACCAGGATTAAAAAAACCCAGTTCGACTTTGGGGTTATTTTTTAACTGTACAGAAAGCCTTTTCTGGGTGCCAGTGTGGAAGTAAAAACCGCTTTCATCGGCAAACCACATTGCCATCGCGCGCAGATGGGGTTGGTCGCCAACACTGGTACTTAACCATGTAGTAGGATTCTGATTGGCAAATTCTCTGATTTCTTCAATAGTTTTCATGTAAACCTCCTCGCGAAACAAATTATTTTAATAAAAAGAGTTCAAACCTTGATCACTTGCTTCTGTAAAAGCGATCTGCTTCAAAGTAAAATAACACAGGATTTAAAGATTGTACTTTCGATATCTGATCAAAAATTATTGTTTTTCTGCTGAAAAAATATTTTTCTGTTGGGTCTGATGAGAAAGCTATCTTGCTAAAGCGGTTCTGGTTAAGTAAAATTAAAATTCAGACTTATTAGATAACTATAAAACTAAATCAGGCATTTTTGTATCATATTAATTATTTATAAATTTGCTTTTAATCCCATTTTTCCCTCTGGAGATAAAACATGAGATATTATTTCATAGTGGTATTTCTTTCCTGCACTTTCTTTTTCCTGTGCTCCAAGAATCCAACCGGCCCATCCATATCAAAATATCAACCGATAAAGAATGCAATAATGCCCCATGTTGAGGATATCAGAGGTCTTAAATTCCTGCGTGATGTACATTTAGCATCAATTAGCCGCAGTCAGTATGCTGCTTCCAGGTACTCCGGCAGTTCTGAAGCTTCTAATCTCTATTATACGGAACTGAAACAACTTGGATTTGTCCCCGAGGATATGGACATAGATAAAATAGTAGATTCCTATAATGAGAACTTTGCTGCAGCATTCTATGTACCAGGAACTGATTCTATCTATTTGATAAATCCGGAAAAATATGAGGATGTCGAATTTGAATTCTATATTGCTCACGAATTAACTCATGCACTTCAGGATCAGCACTTTAATCCATTTACTTCTTATATATATCCGCTCATTTCACAATCTGCTTCCAACAGCGACTTTTACCTGTCACAGCTGGGTGTTATTGAAGGTGATGCCAGCTTTTCCGGTTATCTCTATTTTATAAACCAGTTCACTTTACTGACCGAACAGGCACTGGTCGACACATTTTTCAATGAATCTGAACGTTTTTATCAGAATATCAATAATTTGGAAGATCCCAAATTTCTGGATATCACCCAGAAATTCCCCTACATTCTGGGAGAATATTTCATTGGGGAAAAAAAAGTTTCTCAAGGATGGGCAGCAGTCAACCGGCTTTACCACTCTAACCGGGTTAACTCTACAGCCGAAATAATCACCGGTAAACCAGTATCTTTAGTCTCTTTCGATTTCAGCAAGTTTATTCCGGATATGCTTGAGGATACCAGAAATCTGCGATTCGCAGATGATGACACGCACGGACCGGTTATGCTCATGGCCCTCATCAGTGAATACACCGATGTAACTCATTGCAAGAACGCTTTTGGCTGGCGGGGAGACAGGATTTTTTACGTACTGAAAGATAATGCCAAATATGGTTCTTTTGTCTGGGCTATAGAATTTCAGTCCAATGATGATGCAGACTACATGATGAATACTTTCGATAAATTGCTTTCCAATCGTCGGCTTTCCAACACAACTCCCCAAAAAAAAGATTCCACAAACATGATCACCTTTACTCACCCGGAAATATCTACCTCACTTTTTAATCTGGGTACAACAATTCTCTGGATAGAAAATGTTTCCAATCCGACTGAAATTGCAGGGTCATTCATATCTGGAGCACTTGCCAAGACCTCTTCCGGGCTGAAAAATTACTCCACCTTGCCAAAAGATGAAAAATGGAAGCTGTTCAGGCACATTGCAGAAAATCAGCCCCGGCTAAATAACATGTTATTAAATTGCAAAGTTAACTGAATTTCAATAACTGCTTATCAATAATAAGTAAAAGCGGTCAATTTGTTGGTGTAAGATACCGGATTATTTTACAAGGATTACCTGCAGATGGTTGTTTGATAATATTAAAAAATTTGGTATCGATTAAAATGCAACTGGGTCAGTTAAGTAAAAAAAATTAAATAATAATATCATTAATGTCAATTAAAATGATTACTCTTATTTGTATAACAAGCCGATGATTACCGTCAAATTGACTCTTCACACTTCGCAATTAATCCTTTTTTTAATTTTCATCCATCTTTTGCGTAATATCAGTCTGACCTTTTCATGGTAAATCCAGCAGATAACGAGCGCTAAAAAACAGAGTATCGGAAAAAAATGAGAGGCTTAAATCTTTCATCAAAGATGCTGATAACCGCATCATATTCATCCTTTTATCTTCTTTTTCGATCCTTAAACTATTTCTAATGCTTTAAGTCATGGTATATTTTTGATACATGGATCCATCAGTTCTTATTTACTCTGCTTCCATCGATGAAGCAACCAAAAACTTCTTAAAAAAAATCCAGGAGGTCAATCCCAAAGTACAGACTGAACTGGTTGAAAAAGCGTTTCGTTTCGCATTCAAAGCCCACCAGAATCAGCTCAGAAAATCCGGCGAACCATTTTTAGCTCATCCTGTGGCTGTTGCCCTGATCCTGGCCGAACAACGTCTGGACCCTGTTACCATCGCTGCCGGATTACTTCATGACGTTATTGAAGATACACAGATTCCTCTTTCCGATATCGTTAAAGAATTTGGAGAAGAAGTAGGTCTTCTGGTAGATGGAGTCACAAAGATCAAATCTTTCCAGATGAAATCAACCCAGGAACGCCAGGCCGAGACATACCGCAAGATGCTTCTCTCTATGGCCAAAGACTTACGGGTCATCATCATCAAATTTGCCGACCGCCTCCATAACCTCCGGACTCTTAAATATCTGGATCCTGAACGAATCAAAGCCATCGGAACAGAAACTTTAGATATCTATGCGCCTCTTGCTCACCGGCTGGGGATGGCCAGAATAAAATGGGAACTGGAAGATCTGGCATTCAAACACCTTAATTGGGACGCCTATAGAGATATTGTAGTAAAAGTGGTAGCCAGCAGAAGCGAAAGAGAATCTATTATAGATAATTTTGTCCTGCCGCTTCGAAGCAAACTGGAAGAGAATAAAATTGAGAATACCATCGTCGGACGGCCAAAACATTTCTACAGTATCTACCGGAAAATGAAACAGCGCAATAAACCATTTGAAGAAATCTATGACCTTCTGGCCATAAGGGTGATTGTAAACACCATTGCTGACTGCTATCATGTTCTGGGATTGATTCATTCATTATGGACTCCTATTCAGGACCGTTTCAAGGATTATATCAGTACGCCTAAAAGCAACGGTTATCAATCTTTGCACACAACAGTGTTTGGGGAAAACGGTCATATAGTAGAAATGCAGATTCGCACCTGGGAAATGAACCAGGTGGCAGAGGATGGAATCGCAGCACACTGGCTTTATAAAAGCGGTGGCAAAGAGATGTCCAAAGACGATAAAGCATTGGTCTGGTTAAAAAATCTTATCGAATGGCAAAAGGATCTCACCGATTCTACCGAGTTTTTTGAATTCTTTAAAATCGATCTTTTCCATGCTGAAATTTTCATTTTCACACCAAAGGGAGATCTTATATCGCTACCCAAAGGAGCCACGGTTCTTGACTTTGCCTTTGCTGTTCATACCGCTTTGGGGATTCATTGTATTGGAGCCAAAATCGATGGAAAAATCGAACCGATAAATAAAGTACTTAAAAGCGGCCAGACAGTAGAAATTCTGCATCTTAACTCTAAAAAGCCCTCTATTGACTGGCTTCGGGAGGTTAAGACACCAAAAGCCAGAAGCGCTATCCGGCGATGGCTTAAGAATACTGGCCGCCAAGAAAGCATTGATCTGGGCAAAAAAATTGTCCAGGCTTCCTACAAAAGGCTGCATGCGACCACACCTTTTAATGATCATATTGCCGGATTGCTTCAGTACCTTGGAATCAACAATGTTGATCGACTCTATGAGCTGGTAGGTAGCGGAGAGCTTCCGGTCAGCAGAGTGATGAGATATTTTCAGGTCCGCAAAATTAAGAAATCTGCCACAAATGTAGTCTCCAGGCTGGTCGACACTTTTACCGGTCGTTCTAACCAGGCGATACTGGTTGGTGGTAATGAGGATCTGATGGTAAGATTTGCCAAATGCTGCAATCCTATTCCTGGTGATCCAATTATTGGTTTTGTTACCAGAGGCCGTGGGATATCGGTCCACCGTACTGATTGCCCCAATGTAGAGCTTTTTACTACAGATCAGGAACGTAAGATTGAAGTGTCCTGGGATGATGGCCTGCAAAACAAATATTTTGTTACTCTTGAAGTGGTTGGCAGCGATCGTCCAGGTTTATTACATGAAATCAGCGAAGTTTTCTCGGTTTTTGGAGCAAACGTAATAGAAGGTTCTCTGAAAACTTTCAGCCAGCAGGCAAAAGCAGTCTTTAAAATCGAGATTCGCAACAGAAACCAGCTAAAGCAGATCTTCAGAAGGATAGAGAAGATCAAAGGAATTGACAACATTTCCCGTGTAAAAGATTATATTAATTATCCTCAGGAGGGAAACTCCTGAGTCGGGGGAGTCATGAGTTGGGAAAGTATTGAAGGAATAATATGGGTAGCAATCGCAGGATCGGGTTCAGGTGTTTTAACTGCAGTGATCCTGATACTGCTGTTAAGGATGAAACATTCCAAAAAAACTCATCAGGGCCAGTTTCAAACCAGTTTTGTGTTCTCAGGAAACCTCAAGCAAACCACTCTTTTGGATGCCATTCAATTTCTGGAAATTGGCAGACGTGAAGGGATTCTTCATGTATATTCGGGCAGACGTAAAGGATATCTGACATTTATCAAAGGTCAGGTAGTCGATGCCTTCTACCGCAATGAAACCGGCAGGGAAGCGATCTTTCAGATGCTTGAATTGACAGAAGGCGATTTTTACTTCGAACCTAAAACTGTCAGCCAGCCCAGATTGATTTCAGACACCATGATGGATATCGCTTTCGAATGGGATTCCCGGCGTAACGGCGGGTTTCAGCAATAAATATTAGAACGGGGTATTGATGAACGGTAAATTGAAGATTTTTTCGGGGAATGCCAATCTTCCTCTGGCAAAGGCTATTTGTGATTACGCCGGAGTAGAACTTGGCAAATGTGAAATCAGGAAATTCAGCAATGAAAACATCAAGGTAAGTATCGTAGACAGTGTGCGTGGCCAGGATGTATTCATCATTCAGCCATCCTGCTCACCTGTTAATGAGGGAATTATCGAACTGCTTATCATGATCGACGCAGTAAAACATGCCAGTGCCGGAAGAGTCACTGCAGTTGTACCATATTTTCCCTATGCACGTTCCGATAAGAAGGATGAACCAAGAATTTCTATCACTGCCCGTCTTATGGCTGACCTCCTTCAGACTGCAGGAGCCGACCGGGTAATGACCATGAACCTGCATTCTCCTCAGATTCAGGGTTTTTTCAGAGTACCTGTAGATCACCTTTTGGCAGGAAGACTTTTGTGTAACTATTTCGAAAAAGCCGGAACAGAAAACTGCGTAGTGGTAGCACCCGACGCCGGTAGTGCCAAGCGGGCCGGCCATTATGCCATCAAACTGGGTCTTCCTTTAGCGATTCTGGATAAAAGACGTACCGATGATACAGAATGTCCGGTAATTCATAATGTTATCGGAGATGTCAAAGGAAAGAGAGCCATAATTTTCGATGACGAAATCGCCTCTGGAGGTTCAATTCTGGAAGTTATCAAAGCTCTGGAATCTCTGGGAGTGGAAGAGATCCAGGCATGTTGTGTTCACGCGGTCCTCTCAGGAAATGCACCAGAAAAACTCGCCAATTCCAAATTATCAAAACTGGTTGTTACAGATACAGTTGCCATTCCGGAACACAAAAAATTCCCCAATCTGGAAGTAATCTCTGTGGCAGAACTTTTTGCCAAAGCGATCATGTATACCAACCGCGGTGAATCAATCAGCGGGCTCTACGACAAATTCTGATGGTTAAAATCAAGATCGGAACCGAGGAGGCAGGAAGCAGGCTCGATCGTCTTCTGCGTAAACGATTTGCCCTGCTCTCACTCTCTGAAATATATGCACTTATCCGCAAAGGTAAAGTTCGTATCGATGGTAAAAGAGTAAGGCAGGATCAGAGGCTTATTGAGGGCAATCTGCTTGAAGTAGACGTGGACCCTTCAGAAGAGCACAAGCCTTCCGGCCCTGATAAATCTTTGAAAAGTATTGTAAACACTGATTTTTTCCACCGCAATTTTCGTATTATTTACGAGGATGATGACCTTTTAGCCTGTAATAAACCTTCAGGTCTGGTAGTTCATCCTGGAACCGGACATCTTCACCGGGATACTCTCATAGAGCTGGCCGCAGGTTATCTGATAAATAAAGGAAGTCTAAAAGAGGGAGAAGAACCTGCACTGGTTCACCGGCTCGACCGTGATACTTCTGGAGTAATTCTCATCGCCAAAAACAAAAGATGTGTACGTAAACTTCATGAGATATTCCGTAGCCGTGATATTTCCAAACAGTACATTGCCTTATGCCATAATCGTCCCCCGGAATTTGAAGGGGAAATAGTCCTGGGTATGGCTCGTACATTTGATAACAGCGGTACAAAGATGAAAGTTGATAAGCATGGGCAATTAAGCAGAAGCCATTACAAAATTGTTGAATATAATAATTTACTTTCAAAACTGGAAATAGATCTGGAAACCGGGAAAACCCATCAGATAAGGGTTCATCTGGCACACATCGGGGCACCTATAGTGGGTGACGTGCGTTATGGAAACCCTCAGATGGATAAAAAAATACTCCATAAAAAACAGCACCGTTTATATCTGCACGCACACAGAATCGTTTTCACTCATCCGGTAAAAAGTCGCAAGATAGCACTTGAGGCTGCCGAACCACCCGAATTTCATGATCTTATGAAACAGGGTGGCTAATATTGTACTTATCATTATTTTATGATATAATGATCTGGAAGCTTTTTTTTACCGCTCCTTTTTTCATCAGAACACTCTGCAGCTTTTTTGGAGAAAACTTATGAACTCCACAGAATCCAATAAGCAGGCGGATAGTTCAGAGAAGAAAAATCTGCGCATTCATAATCTGATAGCCAATATTGAACGCACATTTCTTCCTGCGGGTTATATTATAGGTAAATATCAGATTATAAAGGAAATCGACCGGGGCGGGATGGCAGTAGTTTACAAAGCGCTTCAACTTGATCTCAAGCGTGAAGTCGCACTCAAAGTAATGCCCGCAAACATCACCATCAACCGACGTTTTGTAGAACGTTTTCTAACCGAAGCACATGCAGTTGCCAAGCTGAGTCATCCTAACATCGTAAGCATCCACGAGGTAGCCAGAGAGGATAATATCTATTATCTGGCAATGGATTTCATACCTGGTGAAAACCTCTATTATTATCTTCATAACAAAAAACCGAAGCTGGTTGATGTCCTGGAAATCGTCTCCCGTCTTGCTGGTGCTCTGGCTTATGCACACAGCCAGAAGATTATCCATCGTGATCTAAAGTTAAACAACGTCATAATGAGAGATCCTCTCAATCCGGTGCTTATTGATTTTGGACTTGCTAAGACCATGGAGACCGATGATGACACCGATGCTCTTACCCGTACAGGAGAAATCATGGGATCCCCTTCCTATATGGCTCCTGAACGGCTTCTTGGGGGAATGGTAGTTGATCATCGCAGTGATATCTGTTCACTGGGAATAATGCTTTATGAAATGCTTACCTTTAAGAACCCATATATCGATCACAGGAATCTTCACCAGACCACCATCAATGTCATGGAAGCCAATCCCATACCTCCGCGCAAACTGGTTCCCTGGCTCCCGGTGGAAATTGAGGCAATCACCCTCAAGGCAATGGCAAAAGAGATTTCACAGCGATACCAGTCCATGGAAGAATTTAAGGCAGATATCAACCGTTATCAGCGGGGTGATCTGGTTCTGGCCAGACCTCCATCACTAAAATCAAGAATTATCCGTTTTTTACGGATAAACTGGGCACCGGTTATCATCAGTTCCCTGATAATTGTTTTTCTGACTGTTTTAGGATTGTCTGTTTATATTAGAAATGTCAAGGAACGATCTCACTGGCAAAAAACCTTTGAAGACAACTTTGATTATAGCGAAAAAACCATAGACTGGTCATTCTTTCCCGATCTTAATGACACCGTCTGGACTCTGCAGGATGGAACGCTGCGGGGCAGTTTTGATGGTTTTGCTTTTGCAAGGCTTCAGCGACGCTTCAATCAGGACATGATGATTGAATGTGATATTATTTCCGATTCCAATGATCTCTATGATGTCGGAATATTCATCTTCAGTGAGCACCCCGACAGCGGTTACTGCTTTCATCTCAATAAAAACGGCCAGGCTTTACATGGAATGAGTTATCCGAAAAGCAGCTTTCTTTTTCGCAACAGTCCTGTTTACATGATTCCTTTGGATAAAAAAAACCACATAGAAATCGAGCGTATTGAGAAGACCATTACCTTCACTATCAACGGAAAAGTAGTCTCAAAGGTTTATGACTGTTTCCCCCCGCTGGGAAAAGGCCACGACAGAATCGGATTTTTCATTAAAGGAAGCTCTGCCAGATTTGACAACATTAAAATTTATCGCAGAGCAATTCCGCTTATGCCAAGCCCTGCACTGATTGCAGACCGTTTCCTGGAAAGAGGCGATATTGAATCTGCCCTTGATGAGTACAGGGGACTTCAGTTTGATTCTGCCCACAGGGAACTATTTAAGGATATTCCGCTCAAAGAAGTCGATTGCCTGATCCGTTTGCATCGTTACGAAGAAGCTTATGAGGTACTTCAGCTAAAAGCCACAAATATCAGGGATGATCATCTGGCTGCCCGCAGATGTTTTCTGGAAGGGATGCTCTTCTATTACCTGGGGCAGGAAAGAGAGGCAGACAGTATCTTTAGAATGCTGGCTTCACGCTATCCTTCATTTCCTGAAAACAGTTCAATTATGAGTAAAGCACTTATCGAGTGCCAATCTCTTCTGGACAGTTCAATGCTGGATAAGGCAGAAAAGGAGATCAGAAACTACATACATCAGTATGGAAGATATAAACACCACTGGGGAAAACTTCATCTGGATCTGACAAGAAAACATCTGGATAAACGCAATTTTGAAAAAGCGGAGTTTTTAATTAATGAAATAATGGTTTCCTATACAAATGTGACTGAAATCATTGCCGAAGCCAGAAATCTGCTTGGTAAAATCTATCTGGAAAAAGGTAAACATTCAAAAGCCAAAGAACAGTTTGATCAGTGTGTAATTGCATTCCCCGGCACAGATGCATTCTGGAAAGGATGGTTCGAACTTGCAGGAATTTACGAATATGAAGGCTCCTACAAGGATGCCCTAACTATTTATCAGAAAATAAACAATGAATGCCCCCCCAATTTGCCTCTTCCGATGATGGCAGCTATTAGACGTGCAGAACTGATTTACAATGACTCTTCTGAGACAAGTCTTTCTTTACTGCATAAAGTAATCGATGCTCCTCATCCCTTTCCTCTTCCCAGATTAATTGCTTCTTTTTATACCGGAAGGATCGACTCAAAAGAATTTCTCTCCAGGTGGAATGCACTAAGGCCAAACGATTCTTTCTCCAGTTATCATCTTGCACAGAAAGCAATATTTACCGGAAATCTCAGAGAAGCTAAAAAGCATCTGACAGATCTGAAGAAAAATTCGATAACTGGTAGCTGGCAGTATTTAACTGCTGCAAAGTTGCTCAGCAAAAGGTATTGGTAGGGAATACCTTCTGCTTAATCTGCGTAATTTACGAAAATTGATTTTCATAAGATGCATGTGGAGCATGCATTATTGTGTAAAATGGGAACAGGGCCAGTTTGCTGTTTAACCTAACACCTATAGAATGAAAACACTGCAAGCTTTCTGATATCCCTGCCCCCAGTTCATCTGCTATCAGAGTACAAAAAAAAAGCCCCGATGTTTCCATCAGGGCTTCTGATTTTATATACGGCCATAGGGAATCGAACCCCAAACCTTCTGATCCGTAGTCAGATGCTCTATCCAATTGAGCTATGGCCGCAGGATCTATATGGAAAATGGCCCTTAATTTGAGCCATCAAGGTACTTTTCAAAAATGTTTGTAGAATATAAATCCTGAAAACTATTCTATCCAGCAGTTTTTTAGGTCTTTAAACCTCAGGTTGATTCCCTCTTATAAATACTGTAAAATAAAAAAACCATTTCAGGAGTTCATAGATGAATACGATAGGCAAAAATATTCGCTCTTATTTTGTTACAGGTGTTTTCGTTCTTTTTCCCCTGGTACTTTCCATCTATATAATCTGGAAAATCTTTCAGTTTATTGATAATGTTTTCCCTGCATTAACCGGTATAGATCTTCCGGTGATGGGGTTAGGGGTATTGATTTTTTTCATGCTGATAATCCTGGTAGGTATGGTGGCCAAGAATTATGCAGGAAAGAAAATCATAGAGATAGGAAACTCCATAATTGCAAGTATACCGGTACTGAATAAAGTTTTTATAGCAGTACAACAGATTATGGATGTAGTATTAAAACCTCAGAAAAATTTTCTGGGAGAAGTGGTTATGGTTGAATATCCAAAGGAGGATTCCTGGACTATAGGATTTGTAACATCCAGAGAAACTCCTGAAATTTCCAGTTCCATAGGTGAGGCTTTAATATGTGTTTATGTTCCTACCACACCTAATCCTACTTCAGGATTTTTGCTTTACGTACCAGAGCATAAAACTAAAAAGGTAAATTTGAGTACTGAAGTGGCCATAAAAGCAATTGTATCTGCCGGGTTGGTAAGTTCTTCAAAGTCTGACATTTTTACCACTCAGGAGTTAAATTTCAGCGATATGTTTCGTAAGTGGAAAAACAGAAAAGAGTGCAGAGATATGATCTTTGATCCCAGAGATTAAAAAAGACTGAAACACAGGAATAAAACTACTTAGCTCACTCCACCACCTTTAATTTTCCATTTTTCCTGAAAATTTTCCAATACGGAATAACTATTGCATGTTTTTATCCATGATAATCAATAAGTAACCTTTTTTTTTCCAGAAAAGGCGCCTGTTTAAGTTTTGGAATCTTTAGAATTCGCGCTTGAACGCTCTCTGGCTTGGTCAGGAAAGAGCGCCAGATTTTAATCCGTACAGATATCTCTAAAAGCTGGATCATGACAATATGACAATAGCCTCAGGAACAGTTACAGATAACTTAAATATCTGAAAAACCGTCTAAAAATATTTATCAGAGGAGTTTAAAGTATTATGGAAGAGCAAACCAGAAAATACCGGGAAAATGCATCTCATCTGGTCAATCTTAACAATGCAGATATGGAAAAATTATCCCGGGTTCAGGGAATCGGAAAAGAGATGGCTCAGGCACTGATCAAATATCGGGAGAAGCATCATGGGTTCAGGAGTCTGGATGAAATCGAAAATGTGGAAGGATTTGATCATCTGACTGCAGAAAAATTAAAAAGAAGTGTTTATCTGGGTAAACTGCCCGCAAAAAGCAGTTAATCCTTTACTATAGAAGGACAAAAATAAAGGATCACCATTGCAGTTTTAATCACCGATTTTTTTTGAAGATATAGAATACGATAAGCCTGCAGAAACTTTTAAAAATAAAGAATCTTGAATTACCGGTAAAACTTTGATATATTGAATTTTACTGATACCTCACCTTGCGAGTTTTACCACATTTGAGCCACTGGGTGTCTTGTTAAGTGAATTCCAGACCAAAAAATTTTTTATCCGATTGGCAAATCACCCAATGGGTCTACAATGATGTACTTCAAATTATAGGAAAACACTTTCAGAAAATGGCAATCCCCTACATGCCAATAAAAGGAGCATACCTGATTGCTTCAGGTTTAGCTTCAGGGCTTGTTTCCAGAAAAATGAAAGATATCGATATTCTGGTAAAAAAGGAGAATTTTAAGGAAGTGGTTGACTATTTTGGTTCTTTAACAGAAACCCAACTAATACCGGGATATTTTGATTATGAACAACCATTTATCTATCAATGTTGTAATCGTAAGATATACCTGGAGATTAAATACCAGATCTGTGCCTCTGCCCGTTTCCTTCTTTCAGATAAAGACCTTTTCAGCAGAGGTGTGATTCAAAACTCCAACTGTGTTTTTCCTTCACCTTCCGATGCGATGCTTATCCATGTCTGCCATTATCTTCATCACATTTATAAAAGATTTGATAACTCATTTTTCGAGGAAATTGCCCTTCTGGAAGGGCAAAAAGAGTTCTCATGGAAGGATTTCTGGATAAGAGCAGAAAAGACCGGAATAAAACCTTTTGTCTGGCTTATGATAAGCCTTTATTCTAAAAATTACCAGAAAAAAACTGATTCTCCAGATTGGAGCAATCCTTATACTCGAATATTATTGAAATTCAGTCTGAATTGGTATGCCGGTTTGAACCCTTCGATTCGCAGAATAATACTGGAGATACCATTTGTAAGAAGACCTCTATGGCTTTTCAGACACAAATTCGGTAAGAAACTCAGGTACAAGCTTTAGCACTGAAGATAATCATACGATCTTTGTATCGTGCACATAGAGCAAAACATATTAGCAAACTGATTAATTCCTGAAGGAGTTTCTATAGGATCGCAACAGGTCTGAGCAAAAGCAATGCTGACATCTTCAGTATAAATCTGAGGTTTCTGATATTGTTTTTTCATGAAAACTCCTGTAAATGGCTCGAATGATTCTTTTACGAACACCACCTATACGGCAAAACGGCTTACATCTTATGGTTTGCAGATATAACCAGTTTATCATCCTGATTAGTTGCTTTGCCATTTTATTGCTGGGATTACCATATAAAATGCCGCAAATCTGATCTCTTTTTACTTTTTCAAAACAGTTGCTGTTATCTCCAATAAAGTAGTAGTCTTCTCTATGTTTACCTGCCAGTCTGTGGATCATCATCTTACCATTGTGTTTAAAAATATAACAGTCACCAGGTTTAAGAAACATCACATTGAAGACTTTGACGGAATCACCTTCCCTGAGTAGCGGTTCCATCGAGTTCCCCTGTATGCAAAAAACCATAAATCCTTGTTCTTTAATAAGTTCTGTATATATGTTCATGGGTTCTGAGAAAGAATCACTTTTTCCAATGCTTTTGCATTGTTACAGAACATGGGTGATGGTTCAGAAAATCCACCTGTTTCAGAATGCATTATTCCCGGACAGGTTATGCAAATGTTCATGTATTTGCATCCTTTGCATTTTTGGATGTCAGAACGTTTCAATTTTTTCAGAGTCTTATAGATTTCTGAAGAGGTATATATTTCCTGCAAAGGCCTTTGATCAGTTACGATATTTCCCAGAGAGAAATTGCGGAAAGTCAGACATGGAGTTATGCTTCCATCCGAGCGTATTGAGATCAGACCAAAAAGGCCTTCACACAGACATTGTGATTCTCTGTTATGTTTAAATTGTTCCTCAAGCTGACATTTGAGATCAGATACCGTTTTCTCACCGATTCCTTTATAATAGGTAGTGTAAAAATCTTCAGATACGGTTTCAGCAAAACATTCTCTTATGTGTGGTGTAGAAAGCAGTTTACTCTTGCCGATACGCACCTTGAGTCCAAGAGAATGGAAATATTCCCTGGAAGTTTCTATAGTTTTTACATTCTGACTTATCGCATTTAACAACACTCCTGTTCGTACTCCAAAAGAAAGCAATGATCTTGCTGTATGCAGAGCCTTGTCAAAGGAACCAGGTACTCCCACAAACTGGTCATGAATCTCTGGAATATGCGAAAAAAAAGAGATTCTGAATAGATTTATCAGCCGCGAATGATCGGCCAGGAATTCAATCTGTTCTTTGGTCAGAAGAGTGCCATTACTGAATATGTAAATCTCAAAGAAATTCTTCTGAAAGATATGGGATAGCACTTCAAGGACATCTTTTCTGATAAAAGGTTCACCACCGGTAACCAGAAGTGTACATACTCCCGACTGATCCAGCCGGTCTATCGCAATTTTTAATTCGGCAGTATCCAGTTCTTTGACTTCGCGATCTACATAGCAATACTCACAGAACAAATTGCAGCGGCTGGTCAATTCAATGGTGCCATTGAAAGGGTATCCCAGATTGGCCAGTTTTTTCAGTTTCTGAATTATATATGGATTACTGATCATGATATTTTCAGGATAATTTTCTGCTGAAGCAGTGTTTCAATGAACTGAAGAGTATCTTCTCTGGCTTCTTTGGCATCTATTTCGTATTCAAAAGAAATCTTCTGGCAGATCTGTTCAATATCCAATTCATTTTGTATTGATTCAAGAATCAGCGCACCAGTTTCATTAAAGGAGTGAATCAGAGATTGCTGGCGATTATACATAAAAATTTCATCAGCGATTTTCTTTATTGAAATCTCAGGGTTGATTTTATACATATTGATTGTCCATCCAGTCTTCAATAAACTGATTTACAGATTGGTTGTTTATAAAGTAGAGATCAGAACATTTCACCGACTCAGAGAGCAATTGAACATTTTTATACATCTTTTCAGCCATACAGTCGTTTGCCGGAATAGTATAGACATTTTTCAGAATATTCCAGTAAATCTCTTTGCCCTGAAGAGAATTAGTAAAGTTTCGAGGTGAATGCCTGAGGAAAAAAAGGTGCTTCAATGGTGTACCGGATTTCCTGAACTCTGCATCAAAAGAAAGATAGGGAGTAGCATAAACATAGATCTCTGAGCCTTGAACAAAAACCAGATTGAGTTCATCGCTTCCCCTCTGCCAGTTTTGCCGATCAATGGAAAGGAGGCTTGAGATGGTTGATTTTCCTGATCCTGACATGCCACAAAAAAGCAGGGCTTTATTGTTTCTGATCATATTTGAAGAATGCAGAGGAACTCCTCCATTATCAATTGTTATCAGAGAAAGAAACCATTTGAAAGCATTAAATAGAAGTAATCCTTTATCCCTGAAGTTAGATTCCACGGTCAGAATCGCACTCTTTTTGACAAAGTCGACCCTCAAAAAAAAGTGTTGATTTCCAAAACATAAATCGGATGGATTGTACTCTACAAAAAAATGATCTCTGCGACATATAGCATCTGCTGGAATTGTAAGATTGTTCCTTTCCCTGACTTCAATAAAATACTGCATACCAGTAAAGCTGGTTTCAAACAAGGACAAGAGCCTTGAAAGTTCCACAATGTCTGCAGGAAAAGAAACGGTAATTCTCAAGGGCCCTATTAAGGTATGCGTTTCCATTAATAATACCAGTGGAAAAAAAAGAAAACTACAATATTGAGAGAAAAAAGTGCAATTATTAAAGCCCGACTTATGTTCCTGCAGTAAAGATTTGAGGAATATAAGTCAGGAAAATTATTGTAATAATTGCAATATCATCTGAGGACTGGTGTTAGCCTGAGCCAGCATGGCTATAGAAGATTGAGAAATGATCTGATTTCTGGTTAAATTAGCAGCTTCTGAAGCAAAATCGGTGTCTCTTATAAGAGACTCGGCAGATTGAGTTTGAGCAATCTGATTTACCAGGTTATTGGACGAGTGTTCAAGCCGGTTTATCATGGCACCAATTTTGGCACGCATCTGGTTAACCCGTTCTAAACCAGTGGGTCCATTACCAGCACCGGAAAAAAGCATTGTCCTGGCACCTTCGGAAATATTAGTCAAATTACCATCGATAATCTGATGTATCAGATTTAATTTATCCTTCAACGTTGCATTTCTGCCTTCATTAACCTGAAATGTCATATCGATGTACCAATCACCAGACATAACACTGTTAGGATCCCAAGAAAAGTCGCCAAATAACCCTGATCCGTCCCATTCAAAAGGAGTATTGATTGCACCAGGGGGATTTTTATGAAAAAGGGCATTGGAATCCATCTGACCAAAAGCGATAGTAATCATATTGGCTGCATTTTCTGAATAAAAATGGCGTGAATCACTGGTGTAAGCTGCTTCATCCATTTGGGTATAATTTGCCCCTATCATCATGTTGAAATGGTGACCGCTTCCCCTGTCACTTGTTCCTAAGGCAGAAACATCTCCTAAACTGGAAGAATACTGCGTTTTATGTGCAGTCTCTGGCTTTCCATTAACACTGTTATATATACCGTTAAGGCTATTTCCGCTACTCTCAGGGGAAGCAAATATCTGCATTCCGTTATATCTGGTAACTGTAGCGATTCGGTCCAGCTCTTCCATTAATAAGCCGAACTCTTTTCCCATATAATCGCGCTCTGTCTGAGTATAGGTGTCGTTTTGTGCCTGTACCACCAGCTCTCTCATCCTTTGAAGGATATCAGCTTGCTCATTTAAAGCACCATCAGCAATATTGAGCAGAGCAATTGCATCCTGCGTGTTTTTCAGTGCCTGTTCCATTCCTCTGGTTTGAATCCGCAGGTTCTCTGAAACTCCCAACCCCGCAGCATCATCTGATGCCTTATTGATTCTTATTCCAGTGGAAAGCTTCTCAAGAGACTTTGTCAGACTGCGATTCACTTTAAAAAGTGAACCTTGGGTGTGCATGGAGGAAATATTATGATTTATTCGCATACCAACATCCTTGTTGGAAAATGTCTGGTTCAATTCCTTTGAACCTGTAATTAACCTCTACTTTTATTTCGGTATCTCAGGGAGAGTACTTTAATTTCTCTTCCCTTTTTACCGAAACCTTTCGTATAGTTAAAGCTTCACCATTAATTTTTATCGGCAGAACTGTAATAAAACTTTAATGTTTTTTTTCAAAATTATCCACCATTATGCTATTTTCCAATAGCATGACACATCAATATATGTCTGAATACCTTAATTATACTGGAATCTGAATTATGCGCACTACCTTGCCTGAACAACCATTAAGTTTGACCGAAATAAACCGGGTCGTTTCCCAGTTACGGAAAAAAGGAAAGACTCTAGTTACCACCAATGGCTGTTTCGATTTGCTGCATGCGGGTCATATTAAATATCTGGCAGATGCTGCAGCACTAGGCGATCTGCTTGTAGTAGGCATAAATAGTGACGCTTCAGTATCCAGATTAAAAGGACCTGATCGCCCGATTCAGAATGAAATTGACAGGGCTTTATTAATCTCGTCTTTAAAAATGGTGGATTATACTTTCATTTTTCCAGAGAATGATCCAATAGCATTTCTGGAAATACTCAAACCTGATATCCATGTTAAAGGTGGAGACTATACACCGGAACAGCTGCCGGAAAAAAGTATTGTCGAAAAGCACGGTGGCAAAATTGTGATAGTCCCTTTCACTTCAGGCCTTTCCACAACGTCTATTGTAAAAAAAATCATCACCTCACAATCTTAACGGTTTTGTCTGTATAAAGGTTTCTCTTATGACTAGTGCTAATTCTTTGAACAATATGGAATATTATATGCATCTTAATCAGATTAAACTTGAAACTTGATCTTTCTTGTTTGAAGTGATAAGCTCATTATTATCTGGAGCTCTATCTGAGAAGATGCTGTAATGATTTTTATGGAAGATCAAATAACTGGCAGCAATAAATAAATTTTTGAGGTAAAGACCACCGACAAATCGGTTATCTCCCATATAGCATCTCCTGATCTGCTGTTTTTGAATTCTCATGGAGGTTATTAATGACTACCCGCCCGGCGGATAAAGACACTGAGTTACTGGAAAAGAGATTTCGTAAGTCTCCTGAATCCCGCCTGTTTTCCCGGCTCGCAGATAATTATCGTAAAGTGGGTAATTTCAGCCGGGCAATCGAATTATGCCTTGAAGGCATCCAAAGGCACCCCGATTATGTTACCGGACATATTATCCTGGGTCACTGTTATTTTGAGCAGAAAAAATATAACGAGGCCTTCGAGATATTTAAAAAAGTCTGTACTATTGACCGACACAATCAAATTGCCTTAAAGATGCTTGCCGAAATTTTTGTTCGCCAGAATATGAATCAGAAAGCCGGAAGCATTTATCAGGTTCTTCATAACTTAAATCCTTACAATAAAGCTATTGCTAAACTGGCTTCTCAGTATCCCTCCGATGGAATTACTGACCTTTACGATACCCTTGGTATTGAAATTCATGCAGAACCGGCTCTTTGGGAACACTCATCTGATAAGCTGCAAATTCCTGAAGAGCAGACAGCTTATGGCAGTGGAGTAGAATCGGACAATTTTCTCGATGATGCTTCTTCAATGCAGCAATCCTTTAATGAAAACAAGTCATTTCCTGCTGATATTCCTTTTGATAATGAGAAAACTTTTGCCGTTGATAGTGACTCGATCAGCCAGCATTTAAATGTGTTATATGAAGAAGATCAGCAGACTCAGGATAACCCCTTCGATTCCTTTATCCAGGAAAATTCAAATAACGAAGAAATCCAGAATCTTGAATCCTCTGTTACTTCTGAAGACGATATAAAAGACGATATTGAGGAAGATACTGATATTACAGGACAGGATATCTCTTCCCGAATAGATGAGCTTTTCAGTGAAAAAACTGATTCTTTCAATAATTCTACACTAAAAGCTATGCCTCAAATTATCTCCGAAGAGGACTCCCCAGAAACAATTGAGCAGTTGGTTCAAGATAAGACAGTGGCTTTGGACCCTTCAACAATCCCTTCTGACTCCGTTGAACAATCATCTATTAAGCCAGAGCCGGATTTAGCACAGCAGCAGGATTTAATCATTGAACAGCCACGGCCCTTTGAAGATATCGATCCTTTTACCGGAAAAAATGTTTTATCTGAATTTGAAGAAACAATGCAGTTTGAACGTTCTTTTCTGGAAAACGTAATCGATTCAACCGAAACGATAGCAAATAATGAAGTTAATGAGAAAACAGGGCCCTTTATTAATCAGGATCTTATAGCTGATGTATCCGGTGAACAGGAAATCTCCGAGATCGGTTCTTCAGAAAAAGAGCCTTTTGATCCTTCTCAAATCCTTATCGACACAAACCAGGATAATGATGTCTCCCAGCCAGAACCAAAAATTGAAAATTCAACCGATCACATCAGCTTAATTCACACCGATGAACAACAATTGTCTGATCCCTTTCTTTCTCAAGCTCAAGATCCGGATCAGAATTTAATTACCAAGTCTGATGATGTTATCCTTAAAAACTATGCCGAATCCGATACGAATTTACCGGAAATTTTACTTACTAACAATGAGAAATCCTCATCTATTGAGCCAATATCCGACTCAACCATTGAAAAAATTAATGAAACCGATTCCTATCAGGAAAAAGATGAAGTTACAGACAAAAACCAGGATTTCTTACTGTCAGAAGAATTATCAGATAATACTCGAACTGTTTCTGACAGCTCTTTATTAGAAAAAACGGATAGCTCTTTTCCCTCTGATTCACAGGAGGATATTCTTGATCAGGTTCTTCCGGAAACCGGTTCCGAATTAACCGAAGAAAGAAATGAATTGCTGCAAAATCCTGATAATTCTTCTCAGGAAACACCGTGTCAAGACAATATCCCTCAGGGTGAAATATCCAATTTTGAGGACTCCAGTAATCACCAGACTATTGATATTGCTCCTGATCTGCCGATTCTGGAGGATGAGCTGGATTCTACACCCGAAGAATTCTTATCTCTGGCCAATGATAATGAAAGAAATATTCTGATCGACAGTGTACAAACCAATTCTCATGAGGATTCTCTTGAAAATTCCGATAAAGAAATTATTGATGAACAGGATAAATCATTTGGCACGGCTTATACACCAGAAAAAGAGGTTACCGAGTCAAATATAGAATCAGATGAAATCAACAATAAGGATGATCTGGCCATTATTGATACCGATTCCGACCTTGAAGAGCTTAGTGTTGAAAATGATGATGATGTTCTCACCGATATGGATGTGCTGGTATCCGATGATGTCCTCAAATCTGTTTCCGGTGATGATATCGTGGAAAAAATGGATATGCTTTTTCCCGATGATAAGCATTCTGCTGAAGTTAAACCAGTTGATAATCTCCCGGTCATCGAAAATACTGATTCCTCCTTTCCAGCCTCTTCAACCGAAGACATTTCTGATAATTTGGACCAGGAACTTTCAATTATCAGTGATCCCGAATCTTTTGGGCAAACCGAAAACATTCCACCGCAACAGACTTTTTCTAATGATAATGTTTCCATAAACATCGTAAGCAATGGTTCTGAACCTGATAGCAATATCGATAAAAGAGAGCAGGAGTCCACCTCTATAATAAGTGGCCAGGATGTTATGGATCGGCTGGAGCAATTCTTCCCTGGTAAAGATCTTCTCAATACTGGTTCCGAACTGTTACCATCCGATGACCATGAAAGTGAAGATATGCTGGCCGATTTCTATACAATTTTTGGGGATAATGCAGTAAATAGCCAAAGTGTTGAAGGACTCGACAAGCTGGATCAGCTCGAAATGATCATTCCTGAAAAATCCGATACACCACTCTCTTTTTACGATGAATGGAATGATGCCTGTAGTTTGCAGGACCAGAATGAAAATGAGACTTTCAAGGAAAAAGTACAGAAAAGTGTAGAAAATACCATTAATGAAAACATCCCTTTGAATCAATCACCTGCTGAGGAAGATGATGACAGTCATCGACCCTACAATATCCCTGATCATGTGCTGACTCCCACTCTTGCCGATATCTATTTCCAACAGGGACAGCATGATCTGGCTATTCAGATCTACAGAAGACTTCTTTCCCGTGACCCGGACAATGAAAACCTTCAGCAGAAACTTAATCAGTTGTTGGAAATGCCTGCTGGTATACCCAGCAACAATCTCTATCCGGATAATCAAACCACCAAAAATGCAGCATCTTCGAACTCTCCGGAAAAAAAGAAAAAAACGGTAGTTGATAATCGGCCTCTGGCTGGTGTTCGGATTAAAAAACGAAAAAACGGTGGTGCAAACCGTACCAAAACCAAGTGAGGGCCTGTGCAAAACCTGAGATTAGAATCGGTAAAGAATCTACTTAAAGAAAAGGCTCTGACTCACCTACTGATCACCGATCTGATCGATGTAGAGTATCTGAGCGGGTTTCGTTCATCTAATGCCCTGATATTGATCTCACAGCAGAAAAATCTTCTCTTCTCTGATTTCAGATATAAAGAAGCTGCCCTTTCATTCTGCAGGAAAAATTCTCTGTGGGAATTTCAGTTGATCAAAGAAAACCTAATCAATTCCATTTGCTCTTTTCTGCCTGAGAGAAGTGTGTGTGGATTTCAGGCCAATGATCTTACTGTCGAAAAATATGATGAATTGGAGGCATCCGTAAAGAATGTAAAGTTTGTAAAACTGACATCCGAAATTTCAGAACTTTTCCTGCAAAAAAACCCATCTGAATTATCTTCAATCAGAAAAGCTGCCAAAATAGGAGATACTGCATTTGAAACTTTACTGCAAAGAATTCCGGAGGGAATAACAGAAGCTGCTTTGGCCAGAAAACTGGAATATCTCTGCAGTGAACTGGGCTCTGAAAAACCCTCTTTTGATACTATTGTCCTCTTTGGTTCCCGTGCAGCGCTTCCGCATGGAAGACCTGGAAACAGGCGATTAAAAAAAGGAGATTTTGTTTTAATTGACTTTGGCTGTACCGTAAACGGATTCTGTTCAGATATGACCCGTACATTTGTTTATGGTAAAGCCAGTCCCAGGCAACGAGATATCTATGACATTGTCCTGAATGCACAAAAAAACGCCTGCAATGCGGCAAGAGCCGGCATCTCCTCAAAGGAACTGGACAATGTTGCCCGTTCCTTCATTTCTGCTGCAGGCTTTGGTGAGGCTTTCGGGCATGCTTTGGGCCATGGTGTTGGCTTAAGAATTCATGAAAAACCCAGAATCAGCTTTCAGAGCGACTCTGTACTTAAAAAAGACATGGTTATCACAATAGAACCCGGAATCTATATAGCAAACTTTGGTGGTGTACGAATAGAAGACATGGCTTTGCTGAAAGAAAAGAAGGCCGTTCTTTTAACCTCTGCACCCAAGGAACTTATTGAGTTATGATACCGATCCAGAATCTTTTTAAAATGATGTTCGAAAATAATGCATCCGATCTGCACCTGCGTGTGGGTGTTCAGCCTGTATTCCGTGTCTATGGCCAACTGGTGCGGTGTCAGATGGAGGCGATAAAACCCAGCGAAATGGAACAGATAGTTCAGACTCTGATGACAGCAGATCAGTATGCTGCCTTTAATAAAAATAATGAACTGGATTTTGCCATAGGGGTAAAAGGTATTGGAAGATTCAGAATCAATGCTTATCGCCAGAGAGGTACTGCTTCTTTGGCAATCCGATCGATCCAGACACAGGTACCAAACTTTTCTGATCTTTCACTCCCTCAAGTAATTCTGGACATCGCCATGGCCCCCAGAGGACTGATACTGGTGACAGGCACAACCGGAAGTGGAAAATCCACTCTTCTGGCATCCATGGTAGATCATATTAATGAAAACAGTTCATCAAACATCATAACTATTGAAGATCCGATAGAGTTTTTGTATAAAGACAAAAAAAGCATCATTGCCCAAAGGGAACTGGGAAGTGATACCTGTTCATTTGCCAACGCCCTAAGAGCTTCATTCCGACAGGATCCAGATATCATCCTCATTGGCGAGATCAGAGATCGCGAAACCATAGAAACTGCATTAAGCGCTGCAGATACCGGACATCTGGTGATGAGTACCCTTCATACTATGAATACTGTTGAGACCATTTCCAGAATAATATCCTTTTTTCCACCGCATCAGCACGATCAGATCCGGCTTCTGTTATCTAATGTCCTGGTGGCAGTAATCTCTTTGCGGCTTCTTCCCCGTAAGGATGGTTCAGGACAGGTACCTGCTGCAGAAATTTTGATTAACAATAGTAACATTTCTGAGCTGATATTGAAACCGGAAAAAACCAATCTGATTACCCAGGCTATCTCGGAAGGCTATAATCATTATGGATCTCAAACGTTTGATCAGTCACTTCTCAGCTTATATCAGGATGATCTGATAACTTTGCAGACAGCTAAAATTTATGCCAGTAATCCTGATGATTTTGAGCTGCAGGTCCGGGGAGTGCAAGGTACATCGGACCGACGCTGGATGATAAACAGCTAATTTATCTGCAGGTCAAGTTATCTCAGTCTCGGGTCTTGACTGAAACATTTGACCTGAACCAGACAGATGAAAGTTAAAATAAGATGGTAAAGTAGAGTAAAGCTGAATACCTCAGCTCTCTTTCTCAATTATTTAAGTCACCTCGAGAAATTCATCCAGAGTTCTGCTGGTGTAAAAAGCAATCTGTAAATTAGTGCAGTCGTCATGATTGATGTTGGATTCTCTTGGTGGCCGACCAGCCAGAAACGGTATATGCATCTCGACCCTTTGATGCACTGCTGTTTTTTCCTTACTGACCTTCTCAGGCGTACCATTCTTTCTCATAGCTTTCTCCTTTTCAGGGGGGAAAGTTGTTCCTTTGTCCTGTATTATAAAAACTCCAAGTATCATGCCAAATGATAATCCTAAATTCCGCAGTTGAGGTGGATGCAGATGTGTAAAATATTTGAGATGATAAACCTTGAACGCGGTGCAGGCCTTATCAGCAAAGCGATAAGATAAAGACGGTGCTACCGCACAGGATACCTTGCGCTTAAAGAACGGAAGTGACAAAGCGGTATAATTATAAACGGTGCTACTGCACCGGATACCTTACGCTTAAAGAACGGAAGTGACAAAGCGGTATAATTATAAACGGTGCTACTGCACCGGATACCTTACGCTTAAAAGAACGAATGTGACAACGTGATAAGGGCAAACCGCGTGAAAGGCTTAGCGCCTGTCCGCATTACTTGAGTACTAAGGAAGGCGGGCTCTATCCCGATCTTGCATAGAGACGCATATGCGCTGCATTCAACTACGGATTTTAGGTTTAAACCAGGCTCATAATTTCTGCAGTTATAACTCTCAGCCAGATGTTATTTTCTGTTTTTACCTTAAAAATCCGGAGTCTTAAGATGAGATCTTCAATACTTTGCCTATTGTCAGTCTTCCTTTATATTCAATGTTCCTCAACTGGTAATAAGTTAATTGTCGCTGAAAAAACCAACTCTGCTATTCCATCAAAAGGAAATACTTCCATATCCTGGAAACCAAATGTATTAACTGAAGATTTCCTGGTCGAATCTCTTTCTGTCTTCCAAAATATTGATATAGGAATTAAACCTTTAAGTGACTCCAGAACCAATAAAGAAACAATAGGCACCATTATTCAAAATGGCCAACCTACAACAGTCATCCCCAGAATCGATATAAGTAACTGGTGCACAAAAAACCTGATTAAAGGGTTTCAATTTCTGGGTCTCAAATCTATATCTAAAAATGGATCCTTCTCTTTTGAAGGGGAAGTGACCAGTTTTTCGATTCAACAGGATATTACCATGAGTGGAGAAATCAGCATGAGCCTCTCCTGTATCAAAGATGGTCTGACCGTGTGGGAAGGAAGAATCGAGGGACATTCTGAACTCTATGTCATCCCTACAGGATCTGATGGCGTCTCAGAATGCATGAGCAATACTCTTATCAATGCAATCTATAAACTGCTCAATGATAAAAGTTTTGTGGATGCAATAAAAAAGAGCAGTAATTAACCTTTATGATGGGCAATAATCTGCCTTTTACACATGTTTTGCTTCTACCCAGGTTTTAGCTAATAATTGATCGTCAATACTGTAATGACGATAATTAAACCCCGGGATAATGCTTAATAAAATGGAAACCCAAGTGATAAAGGGATTATCTGAAACAATTGCATAACGTTCAATATCGAACAAATGTTCTCTGGCAAAAGAAAAACGCACACCAAGAGCTCGGGGATCTGGCCAGGCTATTTTTGGTAAAAGAACAAATATGCGGACCTTTCCATATTGCCTTATTGCTTCTCTAAGTTCAGAACAGATTTGAATATTCTCTTCCTTACTTATTTTTCCACTGGCTTCATAAGCGAAAATTTTTCCCTTACTCCAATCAAGTTTCCGTACCATAACCTCCCGCCTCTCTCCATACCTATTCATTCAAAAATGCAAGAAAAATTCCTAGTTTCGATTTTTAACAATACAAAATATAGGCCAAAAAGAAATGCAAAAAGAAACCAGGAATAGGCGACTACAGGTACCACTTTCGATTAATCAGCAGATTTTTCCTCATTTGCATTTCCTGATGGAATGCTGGCAAGTATCTCTGAAACCGGAGGTTTTCCTCTTTGGGCATAAATAACCTTCCCCTGAGGATTTATTACATACACGGTACGTTGATTCATAACCTTACCTTTAGCTTTGTAAGTTTTTGCAACATCGCCATTTTTATCGATCAGTAGTTTAAACTGGAAATTATGTTTTTGGGCAAATTTCTGATGTGATTTTTCTGAGCCTGGATTTATACCAAAAACAACTGCACCCTTATCTGAAAAAGAAGAGTAATCATCCCTGATCTCACAGAGCTGTTTTGTACACACCGGAGTCTCATCTCCCGGGTAAAAAATCAGCACTACACTATTCTTTTCCCTGAAATCACTGAGTCGCACGGTAGAGCCATCCTGAGCAGAAAGTGAAAAATCAGGAGCATCACTATTGATATCAAGCATCGGTTCACCTCCCATAGTAATGGCAGAGAAAACTGCTACCCACAAGACGACTTTAAGCTTTGTTTTCATTTCATTCTAATCCTTTTTTCAGAGCGTGCTTTATTTTCCGGTTCCAATAATTTTAACTGTTTCACACAAACCATTACGTTTTTTCAACCTCAAAAAGTGCAAACCTCTCCCCATTGCTATCTCTACCATCCCACTTTTTACAACTCTACTATAAAGAACTCTTCCTGAAACAGACAGCATTGACACTTCAGTAAATTCTTTGGAAACATAAAAGGAGAGTATTCCATTATTAATGCGAAAGTTTGGTAAATCTCTGTTAATATGATATTTCTGGTTTTTGATTGAAATAGGTTCCTGAACCAGCTTGAATTCTATCCAGTTTAAGTTAACCAGACTCGAGGCTTTTCCACTCCATTCAACCCGTAATTTTGTCTCTCCTTTAGGAAGAGAAAATTTCTGACAACTATCTGTGGTAAGCCAGCTCTGCCATCCACCTGTGCTGCCGATATCCCAGGAAGCAACATTGGTGTCGTTAAATTTCAATCTGATAGTACCACCAAAATTAGCATCAGCAGCTACCCTTAATCTTGCGGTGTATTCTCCGGCAATCCTTACGTTAACTGAATATTCTGCCCAGGCGCCATCAGTGGTATAGGCCAGATTCTCTCCTCCACCGGCATCTGAGGTTTGCTCCGGTTTCAACTCTTCACTTTTTGCTGTAAACGATTCAGCCTCTATTATACCTGGAAGTGTCTTGCCGTCTACCGGTATAATATCTGTGTACTCGTAAGCAGGTCTGGCTCGCAGGCGATTTCTGATCCATTTCCCTGATTCACTAAGGGCTTCTTCAGCCCATCCTCCTTCTACAGAAGCACCGGAAATCAAAGCAGCGGAAGCCTCACCCTTATCAACTATACTCCAGTTAACCCAACTGATTCCATTTGAATCAGCCCAGTCCAGCCAGATCTTTGTTTCAACCGTATCAATTAGCCCGTCACTGCCGCCATCAGCGATAGTCAGTCCGAATTCAGTAATAAAAAGAGGGGCACCAAGATCAAGTGCACTCTGAGCAATTCCCCGAAGGCTGTCTTTGTGAGTACCAGCGTAAAAATGAAGAGTATATGCTACATTGGAATCCGCGATGGGATTAAGTGCTGCTGAATCAACAGCCTGAGACCAGCTCGGAGTTCCGACTATTATTAAATTTTTGCTGTGCTGCCGAATTACCGGAATGATTTCAGATGCATAATTTCTGACATCATTCCATGTATCCATTCCCTTAGGCCCGGTTCCTTTTTCCATATCCGGTTCATTCCAGATTTCCCAGATTACATTGGGAAAAGATCCATATTCCTGGGCCATTTGAGAAAAGAATGTTTTGGCTTTATTGATATTGGTGTTGGCATTATGAGCATGATAATCCACAATCACATAGATTCCATTAGCAATGGCAGCATCTACAATAGTTTTCACACGATTAACATGGGCATTAGAGGTGTTTACATCATCAGAATCATAGCCACCATAAACCCCCACGCCCATTGCAGCACGAATTACAGTGATATTCCAATCCTGTACAAGCCAACTGACAACTTTTTTATTATAGAACTTTTCCCCTTCCCAAAGAGACCAGAACAGACTCATACCTGCTAATTGAACCGGCTCTTTGTCTATAGTACCGATAATTTTTCCCTGAGATACTTTCAGAGTGCCATGGGTGGCTACCGGACTTAAAGCAAAAAGAGGAAAAACACTCAGCAATAGAACAGATAAAACAGAAACTGTAAAAGAGGGCATGCATTTCTCCAAAAATAAAATCCAGCTTATCTTTGTTAGATTAAACAGTTTACGTAAAACCAACTGAAACAGAACTATTAATATAAGAGATAAATAATAGTGTGACAGCAATATTTTGAAAAAACTCGGCAGATCTTAACTCATCATACTATCTGCCCCTTACGGAAAGATTCTTGCTACTGTTGAATTATAAACCTCTTGGGGATCAAAGGTTATGAGAAAACAAGGGATCTTTCTTTCAATGCTTCTTTTCTGCTTAATAAAAAACTCTCTGTCAAAAATAGAGTTATCACTGAATCTTAGTTCTGATTTTCCAAACAGTACAATTTCTATCTTCGAAAACCTGGAAAAAGATTTTTCCACAGATAGATCTTTTGGCTTTTATAATGATTCTTTTGGAATACTCTCCTCTTATAAATCCTTTCTTAATTCACCAATTTATAAAACCCAGCAGCTCCTGCTTTCTGTGCCACAACGGGATCTGGAAGGATTTTTCAGAAGACAACCTGCAATTCTGTATCTAAGCGATATTCAGTGGTGTCTTTACCTTTATCTGCACAATGATATAAGCCAAATTGATTCTTTAAATAAATATCTTGTCTTATACCAGACTGTCAGCAGGTTACTTAACATAACCCGGTCTTTAAATAAATTTAATGTATATGACAATGACAGAATAAAATATTCATCTGATGGTTTAGTCATTCAAATTGACACATTTTCGATTACTTATGAATTCGACCGCGTTGTTTCGATAGGAAATGCCACAATTCAATACTCTGCTGACAAGGTAGTTAAAATCGACGGTCTTAAAATCAGCTATGACTCAGAAAAAATAGTTGCCATTGGTCACCTGAGAGATTTAGCCAAATCTCTTCCTAACCGAAATTACAGAAATCTCACCTATTTTAAACGTAAAGAGTATCTGCAAAGGCAAAGAACGATCCCTGGTTTTATTTCTCTGCATAATGTTCTGCGGCTTTACATTGAAAACAGAAAACTGGAAGGAAAAGACGTTCCTGTGCGGTATCTGCAGCTCTATTCAATTATTAAGCAAGCTATTGCAGCATCAATTGGATACAGATGCCAGCAGATGATCGGAGAAAAAACCGTTACCTGTTTATTCGGCCGTATCGACTCCATCGGCAAACACCGCTTCGATTATTTCTTCGATAACGTTCAAAGCATTGATGACTTTAAAATTGAGTATTTTTTCGGAAAAATATCCAAAGCCGGTGATCTAAAGGTGAAATGGCAAAATAACCGCATAATTAGAATCAACGATCAGAAAATCCTTAGCGATAAGGATCTATAGGAATCTTGTAAATAGTTCTTATTGATCAGTCCATAGCACTCTATGATTAATAAAGTAGTACCGGATCCGAGCGGTCCCAAAAACCAGTTAGACAGAAATGTATTACAAAATGGACAATTTTTCTTATGAAGATAGTATTTTTGAACTGAATGGTGAATTGGGGGTTGTCGGTGTTTCAAATCAAATTTACCCATATCTTACGATATCTCCTGGTGTAGAGTTGATACCGATGCCAATGTTTCCAGAATTGTATTCCCTTTTTCAGCTGGTCTTATGTTATTGATTACTGAACATCTGGTATTGCAAATCGAATACGAGCTGAAATTACACTTTGAGGAATATTGCACTTAAACACCATCACCTTCAGTATAAGGATTTGTGGTTTTGACAAAAATTCTGCCATCCCATACTTAATCAGCTAAAACTTATTTATAAAATGCTGGCTGATTCTGTGGACAAAAATGTCCATAATTTTATTTCTTTTAAAATTCCTGTGTTCACAAAATATGACTATATTTCCAATACCTTGAAACTATTTTAAAAAAAGCTGCACAAATGAAACCGGTTTTTGAATATTTCGATTACAGAGACTACCTCAAAGATTTCTATGAGGAACGAAAATCCACTCACAGTTTCTTCTCTTACCGGTATTTTGGAAACAAGGTAGGGATAGATCCCAGTTATTTACTCAAAGTACTGCTTAAAAACCGGCATCTCTCAGAAAAATCGATTCCCAGGGTGATTTCATTCTGCGGTCTTAGCGATACTGAAGCAGAATATTTTCATACCCTGGTATTTTTTATTAAAGCTAAAACAAAACGTGAAAGCAGGCTTTATTTTGAGAAGCTTCTTGCTATCAGAAATGTTAACTGTCGCCTTCTGGAAGACTGGCAATATGAATATTTCTGCACCTGGTATCATCCTGTAGTTCGTTCTATACTGGAATATTTTGATTTTAAAGGTGATTATGCTCTTCTTGGAAAACAGCTTTCACCTCCCATATCTGCAAGAGAGGCAAAAGCCTCTGTAGAACTGCTCAAAGCTCTGGATCTGATAAGCTGTGATGAAAATGGGCGTTATCATCTCACCGATAATGCAGTAACTACCGGAGATAAATGGCATTCACTGGCCATTTCAGCATTTCAGGAACAAACAATTCGTTTGTCTCAGGAATCACTAGAAAGACATGACCGCTCTTTACGTGATATCTCTACAATCACCATGAATATTAATTCCGAAAATTTCGAAGAGATTCGCAAGCGTATCACCGAGTTTCGCCGCTCAATAATAGCTTATGCTGGGGAATGCAAAGATCCTGACAGGACCTATCAGCTTAACATTCAATTGTTTCCTCTGACCCAAACAAGTGAAGGTAAACAATGAAATTTGCAGTTACCCTTATTCTGGCGGCCCTGTCAATATCCTTTATAACTGTATGCAATGCACCCGATACTGCAGGGGCTACAACAGAAACTACCAATGGAATTGCCGGTTCCATTCGAAATAAAGATAATACCGCGGCCGCTAATACCATTGTCAAACTGCTTGTACATGACTACAATCCTCTTGCAGATACTTCTGAAGATACAATTTTTATAGATACAACTGATAAAAATGGCATTTTCAGTTTCAAAAATGTAAGATCAGGGAAATATTCTGTTCTGGCACGCAATGTAATATCCGGCACAAGTGCACTGCTGAAAAATATAGTTGTTCCGGAGGACTCAATTAACGAGATACCTTCATTCAGTCTGGATAAAAATGGCTCTATTCTAGTTCAATTCCGTTCTCTGGATGGAATAGACTCTGCCAGTTATATTTATATCCCTGGAACCGATATTGTTGTTTTCATTGATAAAGGTAATGACAGCATAATACTAAATGAAATCCCGGCGGGCTCTTTTAAAGAGCTGATTTTAATCCGTTCCGGTAACGTAAAATCAAATATCTTAAGAAAAGAGATAGAAATAAAACCTGAAACTACGATTACCATCGAAAACCCTCTATGGAAATTTTCCCGGCAGATAATTCTCAACACCACCCCTACAGGGGCAGACATCAAAGGTAACATTTACAATTTTCCGGTTCTTATCAGATTGAATTCTCAAAATTTTGATTTTACTCAAGCGATGCCTGGAGGCAAAGATCTTCTTTTTTCAGCTAAGAACAAAGCCATTTTACCTTCACAGATTGAACGATGGGATGAGATCAGCGGGCAGGCTGAAATTTGGGTGAAAATCGATACCATCTTTGGTAATGCAGAACAATCAATTGTAATGTACTGGGGAAATCCTGAAGCCACTTCGCAAAAAACTGAGCAGACGGTCTTCGATACCGCTGATGGTTTTCAGAGTGTATGGCATCTGGGTGAGAATTCAGATACAGTTTATGATATCACACCCAATGGTTATCATGGTATCCGATTCGGGAATATCTACAGATCTTCAGGCATGATCGGATTTGCTCAAAGATTCGACAGCTCAGGTGCCTACTGCGACATGGGTAATGTGTTTAACCCTGCAAACAGCGATTTCACAATAAGTGCATGGGCAAAAAGAGCCGACACCGGATTGCAGGCCATAGTAGTAAAATCCAATGGAAGCAATCCAACTTCCAGTTATGGATGGAATCTATCATTTGGGTTGTCTGATCAACTGCATTTTTTTACTGCAACAGTAGATACAATCTGGGGAGAATCAGGCTCATTTGATTTATGGTCCGATCTGAATGCACCCGTAATCGATTCCACCAATTGGCATTATGTGGCTGTGGTTATCAGCAGATCCAGCAACGAAAGATGTCGTTGTTATATTGATGGCATCGATGTAACCGGTGGTTATAGAGGAAACCAGTAGTGTCCGGTTAATTTAACAAAAGATCAAGGCCACCAAACCTATAT